>NZ_CASEGO010000106.1 GCF_949287625.1 uncultured Brachyspira sp.
TATTCCTTTTTGTTTGTTGTGATAATTTAAATTATAAGGAATACCTCCTTTTTTTAAACTAAAACTGTGCAATATCTATGGCTCTTAAACAAAAAATATACGCTTTATTGCTTGACTTTTTTTTTATATCATGTTAGTATAAATACATAATTTCGAAACGAAAGGGCGATTAGCTCAGCTGGGAGAGCGGGTGCCTTACAAGCACTAGGTCGGCGGTTCGAGCCCGTCATCGCCCAATTTTCTATTTCTTTCCCATTTTATATTAATAAAACTTCCTATTAAAGATTACGTTTTTAACGATAATAAATTTGAATTAATTTTTAAAATATGTTAATATTTGGTGTTATGTTAACTAAAAATATATTATAGAGTTAGTAGAAAAATATTATGACCGTTTTACAATATGTATTAGTAATAGCTGCCATATTAGCGGCATTAGCACTTATAAGCTTTATTATAAAAGCTAGTTCTAAATACAAATTTATTATGATAGCATTTATTATAGTAATTGTTTCTTCTATTTCTGCTGTAGGTATTATATATATTAACAATACAAAAAGTATGATGCCTAATCTTTCTCTTAATTTAAAAGAACAAGAGCTTCAGGAGGAGAAAAAAAGAATAAGAAAAGATATTATTATAAGACCTGGTGCTTTAGAAACCATAGCTTTGCATTTGGCTTATTCAAACAGAATATCGCCTCCTATTATTAAAAATAGGGAACTTGGTTTTTATTTAGACGGTATATGGTTTAATTGGGCTAATGGTAAATTATTAACTGATGAAGATATGTCAAATCAGGATGCATATATACCTTTTGGTTTTTATCCTTATACTGTTGACGGAATGCCGGAACTTCAGGAAGAAACTCCAGAGAGAACTAAAGAGCTTCAGGACTATTATAAAAAAAGGGTAAATAATACAAAATATATTAATAATAAATTTTTAGACACTCTTTATGATGGTACTAATGAACGTTCTTTGGTGAAGCATATAAGCACAGAAAGCATATTAGGATATAAAGTAAGAGTGCATGACTATGTGTATGAACCTCTTTCTAATGTGAGTATAGAAGTAAAACTAATAGCACAAACTAATCAGGAAGCCAAAGAGTTTTTGGATTCATTAAAAATTGTAAGCGGATATGTTTGGAAAATTATTTCAAAAAGTGCAAGCAGAAGCTATCATAGTTACGGGGTTGCTTTTGATACTTTGCCTAAAAAAAATAATGGAAAGCAAATTTACTGGGCTTGGACTAGGGTTAATAATAAGGCTTGGTATGCTGTGCCTTATGAAAAGAGATGGCATCCTCCTAAATCTGTAGTAAAAACATTTGAGAAATATGGTTTTATATGGGGCGGAAAATGGCATAATTATGATACTATACATTTTGAGTACAGACCTGAACTTATTATATATAATAATCTTAAAAATGATGAAGATACTGCTTATGAACTTATAGAAAAATACGGTATATTCTAATTCTTAAATATTCTTAAAGAGTAATTACGACATGACTGACAGCATTATATTTAACGAAAATATAGAACAATTAAAAAAAAATAAATATAATTTTAGAGCCGTAACAAAATTAATTAATTATAATTCAGCAGATAATAAATACCAATTAAAACCTGCAAAAAATAATCTTTTCAGCGTCTTATATAATAATAAGCCTCTTACTTCAACTTATGCTCCTATGGAAGAGGCTAAAAGATTGATAAGTCAGTTTATTAAAGATAATAATGAACATATAGGCATATTTTTATCCATTGCTTCATTTTATCATATAGAATATTTTTTATCTTTAAATAAAAATAATAAAGCTATAATAATAGAAAAAGATATTGAGATAGTAAAACTTATATTAGAAAATATAAAAGAGAAAAATTTAGAAAACATTATAATAATATTAAACGAAGATATAGAAAGTATATATTCTTTTTTTAATTTTTATATGAATGAAAACGATGCAAAAAAGATCATATATATAAGACATGTAAGAGCTTCAAATATAGATGCTGAAAGTACTCAGTATTATGATGATGTTAATATATGTCTTGCAAATAGTATAAAAGAAAAATTAATGTCTCTAACTTCTAATTATTATTTTGCTCCTATATGGGCACGTAATATATTATACAACATGCATTTTAGCCAAGGATATTCTATAAAAACATATCATAATATTTTAAATAAAGATATTCCAGTACTTCTTGTATCTGCCGGAGCATCTATAGATAATTATATAGAAAAAATAAGAGAATTATCTAATACTCATTTTATTATAGCATTGTCTCATGCATTTAATACTTTGATAAAAAATAATATAAAACCAAATGCAGTAGTTTCTACAGACGGAGGTTTTTACTCTTCTATATATCTTACCGAGCTTCTTAAAAAAGAAAATAATGATATTAATATATTTACTACTCACAGTGCATATCCTTATCCTCTAACTCATATTGATGATGAGAGAATATTTTATTTTTCTCATGATGAAAGTCTTGAGAAAATACTTTATCCTATAAATGATGATATGGATAATAATTTTTATTTTTATATGGAGGGCAGTGTAGTAATGCCTGCTTTAAGAATAGCTTATATGCTTAATCCAAAATACATACTTCTTGCAGGATGCGATTTTTGTCATGCTGATGATAAAAGTCATTCATCATATTCAAATGCTTCTGCCTTCGATTATATAAACAGCTGCAAATTAAAAACTTTTGAAACTTATAAATATAAAAGACTTAATGATAATCAGAAGATTAAATGCTATGATAATATTTATAGAAATACATCTTCTTCGCTTTTAAGCTATAAAAATCATTTTGAAAACTTAGTTTTAGAAATTTCTAGTATGGCTGATATTTTTACTTTAACCAAAGAATCGGCTGAAATTAATAATGTAAAAATATATAATGAAAATAATATATTAAAAAATAATAATATTAAAAATATAAAAATAAAAAATTATATAAAAGAAAATATAGATAAAGATAATCTTATAAAAAAAATCAATGAGTTTATAGATGATATTAATAATAAAAATAATATATCAGAATTAGGTTATTTAATATCTCCTTTGCATATTGATAAATTTGAAAAATCTATGATAAGCTATGATGAATTAAAAGATTATTTTAATAAATGGTATAATGATATAAAAAAATTGATTTATTAGAGATGTATTTTATTTCTAATATTTCTTGATAAATTAACGAGAATATTATATATTAGTAAACATAATATATAGTTAAAATAAAAAAAACAGGAGGATATATGAAAAAAATAGTAATTATATTCATATCTTTGCTTATAATCAGTATTGAGCTTTTTCCTAAAGCTGTAACTACATATTATAATGATTGGAAAGTAAGAAAAATAACTTATGATAATACAGATACAAAAACTGTTACAATAACTATGAAAAGCAATAATGATTTTGAAATATATATAGCTTCAAGAGGAAATCAGCTTAGTATAAGTATTAATTGGTATAAAGATACTATAGATGAAAATGCTCCTATAGTAGAATATAGTTTTGATAATTCAGCGTATAATTCTGTAGAGCCTATTATGAGATCTTCAAGTGAAAATTTTGATATACTATATACAATATCTCCGTCTTTCGGAATTATTCAGGAAAAAGAAATTGTTGATTTTTTTAGAAAATTAATAAAAAGTAAGAGCCTAACTATAAGACCTAATAATTACGGAGAAAAGTACACTATTAATGTTACAGGTTTAAAAGATGCAATAGAAAAAACAGATTTCTCAGGTACTTTATTTGATAAATACAAAAATGAAATATTAAAATAATATATTAGACTTGTTTCAAAAGTACTTGACAATATTAACTTTAAAATTATTTAATCTTAAATCATAAAATACAATGTTTTATATGTTGTATAATTTCTTTTAGTATATAAAGATGCAGTCCTTTTGCTTCTCGCCGCAGGCGTACTTCGTATGGGTCACCACCGAGTAGGTGCCTAGACGGCAAAAAAAGTGGGGTGTGTGGCAAAGCCCCACTTATAAAACCAAAAATACTAAAAATTAGAATAGTGTAATTATCTATTGATTTAGTTTTGAAACAAGTCTATTAATATTTTTTATATGGTTTTAGCTTATTGATATTTATTTATATTTATGATAATATACCTATTATATGTATATAAAAAAAATAAAGGATAAATAAAAATGTTGAAATCTATTAATGTTGAAGAGGCTGTAAACTTAATAAAATCAAATGATGATATTCAGCTTATTGATGTAAGAAGCCAAATGGAAATTGATATGAGCGGAACTATAGAGGGCAGCATATTAGTGGATTTGAATGATGCTAAAAGCGAGAAACTAGTTAATAGTTTGGATAAAGAAAAAAAATATTTACTTTACTGTGCAAGCGGAAGCAGGTCTATCTTGCTTGGAATATATATGGATAAAAGCGGTTTTTTAAAAGTATATAATTTGAAGGATGCAGGATACGGTCAATTAGCCATTGCTTTAAAAGATATAGAAAAATGATATAAATAAAGTTTAAGCTATTTTTTATCAATTTTCTTTAAAAATGTTATATTTAAAAGGCAGTAATATTAAATTTGAAGGAAATATAATAAAAATGGTTTATGAAATATTTTCTAACAGACTCTCTATAGGCATTATATCATATGTAGTGTTTATTATATCAGCAAGCATGCATGAATATTCTCATGCCAAAACTGCATATACTCTAGGCGACAGAACAGCTATGAGGCTTGGAAGGCTTACAATTAATCCATTAGCACATCTTGATATATTGGGTTCTGTTCTTCTTCCTTTGATTGCAGCAGTTACGGGGATTCCAGTTATAGGCTGGATGAAGGCTGTACCTGTAAATCCCAATAATTTTAATAATTTTGAAAGAGATCAGGCATTAGTTTCATTTGCAGGTCCTTTTGCAAATCTTATTATAGCGACGGTATCATTCATTATAATAAAAATACTTACATTTACAGCAGACGGAACTTTTATAATATATAAAATTATGATGTTTTTAGAGCAGCATGATAATATGCTTACTAATATAATGCTTAATGCTTTGCCTATAATTTTAACTATGCTTTTCATGTTTTATATGATTAATATAATGCTTATGTTTTTCAATCTTTTGCCTTTCCCTCCATTAGACGGAGGCTGGATATTGAGATTTTTCTTATCGCCTAAAGGAAAAAATACTTATGATAAAATATATCCTTATGGTTTTTTGATTCTTTATGCTTTATTATTTGCTGGAATATTAAGAACTGTACTTGGCTTTATACAAACTGTTTCTCAGCATATGCTAGGAAAAAGTATTAATATTATATTTTCTATTTGATAGTTAATAATATTATTATTTATTTATTTTTCTTTTTGTTTTGTGACATGCCACCAGTCCCATTTAGGTGAATAGAACATGTATTCTATAGAAAAATCAAATGTAGATGTATTAGGGGCATATCCTTTACCCCATACCGCTTTATGATATGATACAGTCATATACAAAAAGTCTGATATTGTAGCTTTGAACTTTACAAAAGGTTCTAAATAAGTAAGCTCTGATTCTTTTGTATATGGAAATACATAAGTTACTCCAGTATACAATGTAATGAAAGGCGAAGTTATTATTTCAATACCCCCAACTATCTCTCCTGTTTTTAGTATATCTTCCAGAAGTTTATCTCTAGTATCAAATGTATAGGCAAATAAAAAATTAACAGGTATTACTTTAGGAATACCTGCAATCATTATTGTAGCGTATATATTTAGCGGATCTTTTAATTGTCCGTATAAGAAGTTATTTTTTCTAAAAGTATAACTTAATCCTACCTTAGCACCTATAGATAAATACCAGTCCAATAATGTAGCTTTTACAGAGGCATTAATAGAATCAAAACCGAACCAATCAGACATATTAGTGGCACTTGTTATATCATTTCTTGAGTCTTGTCTTTGATATATAAAGCTGGCAGATACATCTAATTCCAGATATTTTATAGGTCTTACGCTAAAATACGGCATAAATGTAAAATACATATCTCTTCGGCTGATATTGGCATTATAAGGGTCTAAAGTATATAATCTGGTATTGAACCAAGCATTATATTCAGAAAATATTCCGCCCATACCTGCAGAAAACATTTTATTTTTTTCTATAAGAGGTGATATATCAAAAGAAAAGTCATTCCTTCTTGCAAAAGATGTTTGAGAAAAACAGAATAATATAAACAATATAAAATATATAGCAGATAATCTATTTCTCATAAACTTTTGTCTGGAATTATTTTTTTAATAGTAAATCAAGGTTCTTTTCTATGCTGTATCTGTAGCGTAAATCAGTAACTAATATTTGATATTTTTGCTGAGTTTTAGCCTCTATTACCATAGTCTCTAAAGCCTTTTGAGCATCTGCATACGGAAGAGAGTCTATATTATACATTTTTCCATATTGTTCATAGGCTAAATTAATCTCTTCTTCTGTAGGTTTTGGAATTGTTGATCTTATAGTTTTATTTATATAATTAGCTGTAACGGCACTTCGTGTGAGGAAATTTTCTATAGCTTTAGCCTGCGGCGTATCATAAAATCCTGATTTTTTAGCCTCATACATCATAATTTCTCTTGCTACAAAAGCCTTAAACATACCGTCTCTTGCCTGTATTCTTAATGCGGCAGGTATATTTGCCCCAGCCTGTTTTATAGATTCATTAAACATATCATTAAACTCTGATAATGGAACAGTTTTATCATCTATCGTGATGCAGGGATCTGAAGTAACCGAATATTTCAAATTATAATTAGTTTTGGCAGAAGCTATAATTTTATCATATTCATTACGCATACGTTCCTGAAGTATTGTTGTTTCTATGTCCATAGCTACCTGCTCATATGTAACAGACCTTCCTACAGATGCCTGTATTCTTGCCTTATTGTCATTAAAGAATTTTCTTTTTTCAGCATCACTTACAACAGCAAAATCATCTGCAACTTTTTCCTGCATATAAAGCTGTGATAATTGATTATCTCTTTCTTTTGAGATTAGAGTTAAAACATCTTCATCTTTATCATATCCTTCTTCTGCTGCTTTCATATAAACAAGTTCCTGTTCTATAAGCTGAGATGCAAACTGCCAGAGCTGAAAATCATTTGTAAGCAGAAGCTCTGCTGCTTCAGCAGGGGCCCCTCTAAAAATCATAAGATTTGATATTTCAGACATACAGTCCTGAGCCGTCATTATTTTTTTTACATTACCCTGACCATCTTTTATTCTGATTACCCAATTAGTATCTTCAGAGTATAGTAATAGAGAAAAGAAAGTTATAGAAAAAAGTACGAAAAATATTTTTTTTATTATCATAATAAAGTCAAGTCCTATTAATTAAAAATCATCTTCATCATCTGTATAATCTTTTTTATTTTTACCGCTAAATAAATTAAATATAGATTTAAATATATTGATAATACTGAAATTATTAGCAAATTCTCTAGTCATTAGATTGAAGTTATTAACACTGCCTGATATATTATTAATTACATCATGAATATTATCTAAAGTACCCTTAGCTTTACTTGCACCTTCATCTGCCGTACTAGCTATACTATTAATTTTTTCACTAATAGATTCGATATTTTCTAAAATTCTGTCGAATCTATTAGTGAATCTAAAATAACCAGCAAGTAAAACAAAAAATATAGCCAACACCAATATAAGTGTAGCTATTGCTATAAAAGCTAAAGAGATAGCTATAACATTAATTTGAAATGTAATATCTTGCATAATTATTTATTATTCTTCTGTTTCTTCAGCAGTTCTTTTTTTTCTTTTTTCAAAAAAATCATTAGTTTTTTCTTTACCTTTTTCTACTAATTCTGAAGTTTTTAAAACACTTCTATGATAAATATCATCTACTTTATATTTGATATTATCCATAGTTTCTTTAATATCTTCTCTAGTTTCTTCACCTGCTTTTGGAGCAAACAATACACCTAATGCTATTCCAGTAGATAGACCTAGCAAAAAAGAAAACATAGCTGATACTTCTTTAGACATAATAATATCCTCCTAGTTACATAACTTGTTTTAATATTAAATTTAATTTACATTTTTGTCAACCAAATAAAAGGTTTTATAATGTTTATTTTTATAAAACTGATAAATACAGAAATAGTGATATTGTATTTTTGTATAAAAGTATTAATATGTAGTTTAAAATACAAAATAATATTATAAGAGGTTTTTTAATGGAGTTAAAAGTATTAAATAAACAGAATAATTCAAGAATGTGTCTTGTATGCGGATTTAAAAATGATTTAAGTTTGAAAGCTGAGTTTTATGAACTAGAAGATAAATCATTATGTGCTTTAGTAACATTTAAAGATGTTCATCAAGGCTATCCTTCAAGAGTTCATGGAGGAATACTAGCTGCTATTTTAGATGAAACTATAGGAAGAGCTATGATGCCTTATACAGGAGAAGATAAATGGGGCGTTACTATGACTCTTACTACAAAATATAAAAGACCAGTACCTATTAATGAACAAATTAGAATAATAGGAAAGATAACTTCAGGAGACGGAAGGATATTTGAAGGCGAAGGACATATACTTCTTAATGATGATAAAGTTGCTGTAACGGCTAAGGGAACATATATATGTATGGGGCTTGAAAAAATAGCGGAAATGGATCCTGATAATGAAGAGGATTGGTTTGTTGAAAAAAAAGAAACTGATCCTAAAATTATTAATCTGCCTTGAAGCATAATTTTGAATATCAATTTAATTATATAGCTTATGAGATTTTTTGTATATTTATGAATTAATATTATTTTATAATGAAAATTCAATAAAATAATTTTTATACTTTTTAGGCGGGAAAAGTTTATGAAAATATTTTTTATAAATTTATTCTAAATCCCCGCCCTCTAAATTTTTTTGTGTTTATTTGTGATAAGAATTCAATTTATTTTCATTGCTGAATGTGTAAAAAGGACGCCCACCCAAGCGTTTATTAAGTTTAGAAATTTATTTTAATTCCCCGCCCTTTAAATTTTTAGGCTTTACTCTGTTACAAGCACTTCATTTATTTTTATTGCTGAATGTCTAAAAAGGACGCCCGCCCAAGCGTTTATTAAGTTTAGAAATTTATTTTAATTCCCCACCCTTTAAATTTTTAGGCTTTACTCTGTTATAAGCACTTAATTTATTTTTATTGCTGAATGTGTAAAAAGCACACCCACCCAAGCGTTTATTAAATTTGCGGGCTTTAACAGCACGCGGTGAGCAGAATTCTGATTTATAGTAAGTGAATAATTATTAACTAGCCTATTTATAGAGCGTCTTCAACGCGTGGTGAAATAAGTTTATAGATATAAAAAACCTGCCTCATAGCTAACTACAAGACAGGCTTTTTATAATATTGATTGATTTAATTTATATTATTGCCAACCGCCACTAGTAGTGCCAAGTTTTAAAATCAATTTGAAACCGTCTGTCGCTACATAGCTTATAGCATTATCAAGCATATATCCGCTATTGTTAAGTTTTACAGTGATTGTAAGTGTTGCTTGCTTATTATTAGTATCTTTAACACCTTTAGCACTAAAGAAAAAACCTGTTCCTTTAGCTTGAGAAAAAATAGCACTTTCAGCATCACTAACATTATACGCATTATCTCCAGTAGCACTTGTACCTTTAGATGTAAATCCTGCAGTTTGATTTAGTTTAAACAGAGATAAATCAAATTTCAATGCAGGTGTTGTGCTTACAACTAGATTTCCTTTTCCTGCATCGCCGCTTTCTACATTTTTCATTGCTGTTTCTATATCATTTTGATCTATTATACCTATATTAGCAACATATAATGTACCATCAGATGCAGCTGTTTTATTGTCTGATGTTCTTGTGAATAAGAATGTAAATGTATACTGATATACTTCTCCAACTGTTGCTGTTTTTACTTTTTCTATTCCTGATGCAGATAATTTTATTCCTATATCATTTGCTGTTGATGATACTGTAGAAGTTGTTAATTCAAAATCTGCAGGCTCTAATGATACTCCTCCTGATACAGCTGTAACTTTACTTATCTCAACTTTAGTCTCTTGTCCTGGATAACATTTAATTTTTCCTTCTTTTATTAAAGAAGGACTTTCTGATGAAGTTCCTATTGTTTTCTCTTCCCTTGTTCCATAAGAATCAATATTAACAGAAAATTCTCCTTGAGTTGGATTTGTAGGGGAATCATTCTTGCTTCCGCAGCTTACTGCAAAAATTACTGCTGTGAGGCATAAAATAATTTTGATAACCGCTTTTTTCATTTTGGCTTCTCCTTAAATATTTTTTATTTATAACAATTAAAGATTTTTTATCTTTAATAAGTTATCAAAGATATAAAATGTATTTTGAGTAAAAATTAAAAAGGTATTAATTAGATTTTTTAATTTGTTAATTTGTTAATTTTCTTTATTTGTGCAATGCGAAAAGAAATATGATGTATTATTAAGTTATATAGATTGTGTATTGATTTTTTTGATAGTTTAGTGAATAGTTATTGCTGTATGCTGTATGCTGTATGCTGTATGCTGTATGCTGTATGCTGTATGCTGTATGCTGTATGCTGTATGCTGTATGCTGTATGCTGTATGCTGTATATGCATATTAATTATTCCCCCATCTAAATACATATTAAATTAATAAATAAAATTGTCAATATTTATTAAATAATATTTGTATTTTTTTACAATAAAAACTAATAAAATTATTGTTTTTTATTTGAAACATAATAATATTAAAGATATATAATTTTTCTTATGTTATTTTTACTTTTTTCCGATAAACTATTATAGTAGTATTTTTTAAGGTAATGACGTATGAAACATAGAATATTATTACTTTTATTTATAATTATCAGCTGTTCTAATATATTTGCCCAAGATGATAACTTTTTGGATACAATTATGTTGGATCAAATTAAAAGAGTTTATCCTAATGATAATGTGGTAGCTCCGTCTAGTTATGTTATCAGTATGAACTTTGATTTAAATAGATATAGATTAAATGAACCTATAACTATGGAAATAAAGATATACGCTAAAAAAGGAACTGTAAGTTTTACAAACTCTATTAATCCTTTCAATAATTATAGCTTTACAGTTTATGATAATTACAATAATCCAGTAGTATCATCAGATAATTATACTTTATGGAAATATAAAAACGAAAGAACTTTAGATTCTTCCAAAGACAGAGTGGTAACTCTTAATGAAGGAGAGAGTTTTTCATATTATATAGATTTAAACAATTGGTTTTATTTCAATAAGACTGGAAGATACAGAGTAGAATGCAGTTTTAACCCTATGCCTGAAATAAGCGATAATTTTTCTATGAAAGCTGATACTGCTTATTTCACATTAGGAAGTGCCAGAACTTATAATGAACAGGGAAATACAGCTCAGTATAATGTTGTGACTAATATTTCGCAGTTAGAACAATTCTCGCCTTACAGTGTTGTATCTAATACTTTATTTTCTATGAAAAATAGAGATTGGACTAATTATTTCAGATATATGCATATGCCTTCTATAATAAGTATAAGCCAAAGATATTATGAAGCATACAGAAGTAATTACAGCAATAGTTATCTTGAAGACTTTACCGATACTGGAGTACGACAAAAAGCCAGAACATTGAGCTTTGAATCATTTTTAAGAAATCAGTTTTCTGACAGCATAAGTGCTAATATGCTAAGAACTAATTTTGGAAATAACTTCTTAAATAATTTAGAGATGGCTTATAAATCAAGTAATATAAGAGAGCTTGCCATAAGATTTGATATTCTTTATAGAACTTCTCTGCCTGAGGATAGAAAAGTATTATTTGAAGAGTTCAAAAAATATTTGGCTTCAGCTTATGACAGACAGGTAAGAAATAGTTTTACAGCAGAACTTCAAAGAGATATAATAGCTACTAAAGATGCGAAATTAAAAAATCATTATACTGCTATTTTGAATATGATTAGAAATGAATATGATCCTGCTGTAAATTATACTCTTATCAACTATACTATCGATAAAATAACAATTACTCAGGATTATGGTTTGCCTAGAGCAGAAATTGAAACAAGACTTTATCATAGATATTTTAATGCTGATACTGGAGATGTTTATGATCCTGTTGTAAGAAGAACTTTTATATTAAGACAGATGGGACAATATTGGTATATAGTTAATTATTATGATACTGTTGTAAATTAAAGAATATTTTATAAAGAAAATAATTACAAAAAGAAGCAGTAATATTTTATTTCTGCTTCTTTTATTTTTCATATAATGTACTGTTTATGTAAAAATAATATTGATTTTTTGTAAACTTTATGCTATCTTAAAATTATTATTTGAGGATATTTATTATGCTTAATAAGAAAAAGTTAGTTTTGATGATGAAATTTCTCATTCCATTTGCTGTATTATTAATAATTATGTATTTTGTTATATCCTTTGTATATAGAAATATTTATATAAATTCATTTGTACAAAATAAAACATTTAAAGCTATAAGTATACATGATTTGATAGAAGCAAAATTAAGCAAAGTCAATAATGTAATTGATGTATTAGATTCTTATTTGCAGATTCCAAATCTTCCTTATGAATATTTCGGATATTCTGTAACAAATATATCAAAATTGAGTGATGACTATTTGAATATCTATTTTGGAGAAACAATTCCGTATTCAAAAGGCGGTATTTTTATAAATTCATTAGAACCTTTTTCACTAGATTATGATCAGACTTCAAGAGGCTGGTATAAATCTGCTATAACTAATAATAGAAAGGTTTATATAACTGATCCTTATGTAGATTATGCTACAGATAAAATATGTATAACTTTTGCCAAAGCTGTATATACTAATAATAATCAATTAAAAGGAGTTGTCGCTATAGATTTCTCTAAAATGAATGATATAGTTCAAAATGTTATTTATGAAGAAAATGTTAATTTAGTAACAGTAAATGGTATGTTTATTAATAATACAGATGAAAATAAAGTATTAAATGAAAATCAGAAAATATTTGATGATGCTAATTTCCAGAATATAAGGACGTATATAGAAAATAGCGGAAATTACACTAATATATCTAAAAATAATTGGTATATAGTAAAAAATTTAAAAACTGTACCTTGGAGTATAGTTCTTTATGGGGATTTATCATATGTAAAAGATCAATTATTCACACTTATGGTACTTTTACTTTTTGTTATGCTTGTTATTATGATATTAGAAACATCACTTGTTATTGTAATAGTAAATCCTATTTCTTCTTCTTTGGAGGATGCAATAAAACATATAAAAATGATGAATGAAGGTTATTTTAATAGTAAATTTGATGAGAAGATGCTTTCTAAAAGTGATCAAACAGCTGATCTATATAAAAACATAAAAAGTATGCAGGATAATATAGGAAAAATAGTTTATAATCTAAAAGAAAATATAAATAACATAAATAGTTCTGTTGATACCATAACTTACGGCAGTAATAATCTATCTGACAGAACTATATCGCAGGCATCATCATTAGAAGAATTATCAGCTTCTGCAGAGAGTTTATCAGTTTCTTTGAAAAATACTTCTAGTAATACAGAAAATGCTAAAAATATGAGTTTAGAAGTTTCCGATTCTACTTTAACAGGGGTTAATGCAGTTAACATTATTGCAAATAATATGACAGAAATTTCTGATTCCAGCAAAAAAATATCAGAGATAACAAAACTTATTCAGTCTATAGCATTTCAAACCAATATACTAGCTCTTAATGCCTCAGTTGAGGCAGCACGTGCAGGGGATCAGGGTAAAGGTTTTGCCGTTGTAGCAAGTGAGGTACGTTCTCTTGCCCAAACTGTTAATGAAGCTGCTAATAATATTACATCTATAGTAAATGAAAGTATTGATAAAATAAAACATGGTAATGAATCAGTTGCTCATTCTATAGAAATATTAAATAATATATCTTCATCTGCCAGAAATGTTGCTGATATTCTGACAGAAATAAGTACAACTGCTATTAAAGAACAAAACAGTATAATGCAGATAAATGAGGCACTCAATTCATTAAACTCAATTACTCAGGAAAACTCATCTATAGCTCAGGATAGTGCTAATTCCAGTAATGAAGTAAAAACTATGACAGAAGATATAGTAAAAGATATAAACTACTTTAAGTTTGATTCTAAATAAAACAAATTTATTTTTGAAGCTATTGCAAAAAGACTAATTTTGTATTATAATACATTTTCACTATACAATAATGATAATATTTTATTTTTAATGGAGAAGCAAAATGAAAAAAGATATACACCCTCAGTACTTTGAAACAGATGTAAACTGTGCCTGCGGAGCTAATTTTAAAATACATTCCGTACAAAAAAGTTTACACGTAGATATTTGTCATAACTGCCACCCTTTCTTTACAGGTAAGCAGAAAATTCTTGATACAGCTGGAAGAGTTGATAAATTTAAAAAACGTTATGGCTTAAAAAAATAATTTATGAAGCGAAACCGTTCGTCTAAAAATAAAACTATAATTTTAGATGAAAATGATGCAGAAAAATTTTCTCAGCGTTTAATTTCTTTAAAAGAAAAAACTAGTCTTGATTCAATTCTTAACAAGACAATTTATAATGATTTTTTTGAGTCTATAAATTATCTTCCTGATAATTTTATAGACTTAGCTATTATAGACCCGCCTTATAATTTAAATAAAGATTTCGGAAATCTTAACTTTAGAAAAAAATCGGATAATGATTATAGTCAGTATATAGATTCTTTTATAAGTTTGATTATACCTCATCTTAAAAAAACAGCTTCTATATATGTGTGCTGCGATTTATTTTCAAGTTCTGCTGTATATGATGTGCTTAGTAAATACTTTATTGTACGAAATAGAATTACTTGGCAGAGAGAAAAGGGAAGAGGGGCTCAGTTTAATTGGAAAAATGCTTTAGAAGATATATGGTTTGCCACAGTATCTAATAATTATTATTTTAATATAGATGCTGTAAAGATGAAAAGAAGAGTAATAGCTCCCTACAGAGAAGAGGGTAAACCAAAAGATTGGCATGAAACTGAGAAGGGGAAATTTAGATTAACTCACCCTTCCAATTTTTGGGACGATATAAGTGTGCCTTATTGGTCTATGGCTGAAAATACTACGCATCCAACTCAAAAGCCTGAAAAATTAATAGCAAAATTGATACTGGCAAGCTCAAAAGAAGATGATATAGTCTTTGATCCGTTTGTAGGAAGCGGTACAACTGCTGTAGTGGCAAATAAATTAAATAGAAAATATGTATCTATAGAAATGGATAAATACTATGCTTTGCTTACCGAGTATAGGTTAGAAAAATCAAATATTGATAAAAATATTCAGGGATTTGCTGATGGAGTATTTTGGGAAAGAAATACTTATTCATATTTAAAATCATTAATGACAAAAAGCAAAAAAGATAACATTTGATAAAAATATTAGCTTCAATCTTATAATATTTAGGAGTTTATACAATATGAAATTTATAATTGAAAATAGAGTATTTGAAACTTTAAATAATCTTTGTGTTGCTGTAATTGCAGCTAAAAATATTGATAATACTAAAAAGATAGATGATATATCCTCTATGCTTGAAGAGAATATTTTGAATACTGAAAAAGATTTTGATAATATAAAGGTAAAAGAAAGCGAATATATTAAATGTTATAGAGATGCTTTTCAAAAACTTAATATTAATCCCAATAAATTTATGTGTTCAATAGAGGCATTGCTTACTAGAATATCAAAAAAGAAAGGAATGCCTCATATAAATTCTGTTGTTGATTTGGTAAATGCTGTATCAATAAAATATAAACTTCCTATGGGGGCACATGATTTGGATTCTATGAAAGAGGATTTTTATATAAGATACTCAAAAAAAGGAGATATTTTTATTCCTTTTGGAGAGACTGAAAGCGAAGAAGTTGATGAGAATGAATTAGTATATGTTTCTTCTAATGATGTAAGAACTAGAAGATGGATATGGAGACAAAGCGAACATGGAAAAATTGTTGAAACTTCTTCAAATATAATATTTCCTATAGATGCTTTTATAGGTATTAATGATGATAGGGCTGTCAGTGCCAGAGATGAACTTAGTTCTTTACTTTCTAAATTCTTTAACTGCACTTTAGAAGTGGGAATGATTAATGCAGAGAATAATTATATAGAGTTTTAATTAAAAAATGATTGTACTGTTTGGTTTTTAAGTATTAATTAAATATTTATAGATAGTAGAACTAAAAAATTTTAAATTGTGTGAAATGAATATAAATGCTTGGTACTTATATTTTTTATTCATCAGAAATAAAAGCACCAAGCATTTTTTATTTACTCTCTATTTTATTAATCCAATATCTTTTCTGTAATATTTATCTTTAAAATCTATTTTCTCTATATCTTCATAAGTAAGTTTTCTAGCCTCTTCTAAAGTGTCAGCAATATTAACAACATTAAGAACGCGTCCGCCGTCAGTAACAATATTATTATTTTCATCTATTTTAGCACCTGCAATAAAACATTGTCCTTTTATGTTTTCAATGCCTTCTATTTTGTATCCCTTATTATAACTAGCAGGGTATCCTCCCGATGCCATTACTACACAGCATGCATGTTTATTTTTCCATTTTATATTTAAACTTGATAAATCTCTTTTCATAGCTGATTCTATAATAGACAAATAATCAGTATCTAAAAGCTGAAGTACTGCCTGAGTTTCAGGATCTCCCATTCTCATATTATATTCAAGCAAATATACACCTTTTTTTGTTATCATAATCCCAAAAAATATAATTCCTGCAAATGACATTTTTTCAGCCTTTATTCCTTTAAGTGTAGGCTCTAATATATCTTTTATAAATAACTCTTCCGCTTCTTTTGTGTAGTATGGATTAGGTGCTATAACGCCCATTCCTCCAGTATTGTTTCCAGTATCATTATCACCTATTTTTTTATGATCTTTAGCAGATATAAAAGGTATTATAACATTGCTGTCAGTTACTGAAAGTATAGATGCCTCAACACCTTCTAAAAACTTTTCTATTACAATTTCATCTCCAGCTTCTTTAAATATTTTTTTAATCATTATATCTTCTAAAGCATTTTGAGCCTCTTTTTTATCTTGGCATATCAAAACGCCTTTACCCAAAGCAAGTCCGCTCGCCTTTATAACTATAGGATAACTGCATTTATTTAAATATTCATTTGCTTTATTATAATCATTAAATGTTTCATATTCTGCAGTTTTTATACCATATTTTTTCATGAAATTTTTTGAATACGCTTTAGAGCCTTCAAGTATGGCAGCATGTTTATTAGGTCCGAATATTTTAAGTCCGTTTTCTTCAAATTTATCAACTATTCCGTATACGAGCATCTCTTCACTTCCTACAATAGTTAAATCAATACTTTCTTTTTTGGCAAAATTTAATATTTCATCTATAGTAGAAATTTTTACATTTTTACATTTTTTTTCTCTATGAGTTCCAGCATTTCCTAAAGCACAATATATTTTTGACACTCTATCATTTTTACTTAAATTATTACAAATGGCATGCTCTCTGGCACCTGATCCTATAACTAATATTTTCATGTTTTTTCCTTAATTTTTTATTTTTATAAAAACTATTTTCTATAAAATATATAGATATTTTTTATTATAACTTTTCTACTTCCTCTATACTCAAACCTGTATTATTACTGATAAACTTAATATCTAAACCAGATTTTTTAAGACTTTTAGCTATACTTAAAGCTTTATTTTTTTCACCCTTTTCTATACCTTGTTCTATCCCCTCTTTTATTCCCTCTTTTATTCCTTCCTCTCTCTCCCTCTTTAACATCAAAGTTTGTCCATATAGAAAAGCATCTCTAGCATTATAAATTTCCATTTCTTCTTTACTTGATATAAATCTTTCATATTTATCTATTACTTTAGGCATAATATCATTGACCTCCTTTAATTTTTCTTTAACTTTTTTATTTAAATCCTTAACTGTAAAAAACTCTATCCAAGATAATATCTTATTTCTCTTGATATCATCTATATTTGAATTATTAAGAACCTTTATAAATCTTGGTACTTCTATTATATGCATTTGCATCACATCTAATGATACCTTATGATTTTCAGCATCTATTAATTTAAAACATCTGTGTGCCTTACCTTCATCATAAAAGTCCATATTAAAATTCACAAAATTAATACTTATTACCTGACTAATAATATCATAAGATTCATTTTCATTTAATTCACTAACAATATTTTTTGATATATAATAAAATATTCTTTTTACAAAATCTATATTTCCAGATAATTGTATTTCTATAATAATTTTCTTATTGTCTTTAGTAATTGCTTTAATATCAAGAACAGATTCTTTAAGATTAATATTTTCAGGAAGATTATGAGGATTAATTATTTCTAAATTATGTACTTCTTGAAAGCCTGAATCTCTAAGAACGCAATTAACTATATTTTCAAGTATATCTTCATTTCCAATAGAGCCTAAAAGATAACGCACAAAATAATCATTCATTCTGTTAATATTTCTCATATAAAAATTATAACAAAAAGGATAATAAAAGTAAATATTTCTAAATATAATAAACTATAAGTTATATAAAACTATATTATTTTTATTCTTTACATTTTTGCTTATTACATTATAATAGAAGAAATCATAAAAAATTAGGATAAACCTATGAATCTTAAAGAATATATGAATGTAAGACTTAAAGATATTAATACAGCTATTGAAAATATATTTGATAAAAGCGGTATTGAATTAGAAAATAGTTTTATAGAAATGCTTAAATATCCTCTTGATGCTGGCGGTAAAAGATTAAGACCTATACTTAGCTGTTTGGCATGCGAACTTTTTGAAGGCGATTATAAAAAAGCTATAATACCTGCTGTATCATTAGAGATTATACATACATATTCTTTGGTTCATGATGATTTGCCTGCTATGGATAATGATGATTTAAGACGCGGCAAACCTACAACGCATGTTAAATATGGTGAGGCTAATGCTATACTTGTAGGTGATGGGCTTTTAACTCATGCTTTTCAATTACTCTCTAAAGCAGATGTTAAAGACAGTACTTTAAGAAAACTTTTATTTGAATTAAGCTATGCTGCTGGAATTAATGGAATGGTTATGGGGCAGTTTATAGATTTATATTATGAAGAGAAAGATATTAATTTTGATATGCTTAAAGTTCTTCATGCTAAAAAAACGGGTGCTATGATTAGAGGAGCTGTAAGACTTGGAGGCATTTCTTCTGAAAATGATAATGATATAGAAAATATAACAAAATACGGTGAGGCTGTAGGGCTTGCTTTTCAAATACAGGACGATATACTTGATGTTATTTCCGACAATGAAACTTTGGGTAAAACCGTAGGTAAAGATGAAAAAGAAGGAAAACTTACTTATGTTAAGCAGTTCGGACTTGAAGGAGCTAAAAAAGAGGCTAAAAAAGTAACAGAAAAAGCTATTGAGTATTTGAAACCTTATAAAGATGGTGAAGCTAAAAATATTTTAATAGAATTAGCAAACTATATAATAGAGAGAAAATCTTAAAAATATTTAAATAAAATACATTTTATTAAGTTCTTTGTATAACTCTCAGATAACAAAATAATAAAAATAAAATTTATATAATACATTATGAACGAAATCAGAAAAATTAATTTAGAAGCTATAAATAAAAATATCAAAGCATATCCTTATGACTTTATTAATATTCTTAATAATGCAAAACAATCAGATATCACTTTAGAGGTAATAGAAACGAAATCTCAAAAACCATCTGCTAAAGTTATAAAGAATGGAAAGCAGATACTTCTTCATAGTGCTTATGACCCGATAAAAGAAGCTAATACTTTAATAAAAGAAATTGAAAATGATGAAGATTTGGATTTGGTATTTATATTCGGCATTGGGGCTGGATATTTGATTAATGCTGTAAAAAAACTTAATGTTGCCATTGCTGTAATAGAGCCTGATATAAATTTCTTCAGCACTTTGATAGATAATTTTAGATTAGATAAAATACTTGAAGACAGTAAAATAACTTTTTTTATAGGCTCAAATGATGATGAGGATATAGAGAAGTTTATATCTATAACTACAACAAAAAAAGTAAAGTTTTTTGTTACAAGGTCTTATACATCGCTATTTGCTGAAGAAGCTATGCATTATCAAAGTAAAGTTCTTTCTGTAGTAGATAAAAAAATAATAAATATAAATACAATTTCAAGATTTGACAAACTATGGGCTTATAATATAGCTTCCAATGCTGTTGAAATAGCCACTCATTACGGGGTTAATAGATTTTTTGATAAGTATAAAAATATTCCTGCAGTTATAGTATCAGCTGGACCTTCGCTTGAAAAAAATATAAGAAAATTAAAAGAGATGAAAAATAAAGCCATTATAATAGCAGTTGATACTGCAATGAAGCCCTTATCATCACATGGCATATCTCCTCATTTTGTTATAACTATTGATCCTCAAAAGAAAAACTCTAAATATTTTAGAAATATTCATTTTGAAGATACAGTCTTAATAGCAGAGTCATCAGTTGACCATGAAGCCATAGCATCATTTAATGGGTCAATATACTTTATAGATTCTATATTTCCATTAGCAAAATACTTTATGAAGCCATTAGGAAAAAGAGGAGACATTACTATGGGCGGAAGTGTTTCTACTGCGGCATATGATTTTGCTGTGAGAATTGGTGCTAATCCTATAATAATGGTTGGACTTGATTTATCTTTTCCTAATCATCAGACACATATAAAAGGAAGCTACCATGAAGAAAATTTCTTTACTGAGATAGGAAAGCTAGATTCTTATGACAGCAGAATATATAAAGTTCTTGTTGCTGGTAATCTAAGAGAAGAGAAAAACATATATGGAGAGAGTGTATTTACTGATTCAAGATTTGATATGTACAGAAACTGGTATGAAGCTCAATGTGCAAGTAACAGTAATATAAAATTCTATAATGCCACAGAGGGCGGTGTTATAATAAAGGCAATGGAGAATATCACTCTTCAGGAACTCATTGATAAGTTTGATAATATTAACATACAAATAGATAAAAATGATAGAAATATAGAAGATAAAAATAAAATACTTGAGAGTTTAAAAAGCGGTTTAATAAATATAGATAAAGAAATAATATCGTTAAAACCATATACAGAAGATGCTATTAATTTATGCTATACAATAAATGATGAGCTTTCAAGACACAGAAAAGTAGACAAACTTATTTCAAAACTAGATGAGGCTGATATAAAAATACTTAATATAAGTAAAGTTAATGAGTTTTTGGGTATTACTATGCAGAAAACTATTAAGACTATAACAGAAGGTTTTGAGTTTAAAGATGAAACTATGCATAAATCTATAGTAAGTTCTTTTAAATTATACGAAGCTATGAAAGACAGCATTGATTTTAATCATTATATAATAGAACGTGCTTTGATAAAGATAAATAAGGAATTAGAATAAAATTATAAATTGAATATATACCTAAACTGATATAGTTTGTAAAAAATAAATTTTTAAATTTTATATTTGTGGGGAGGACTAGCCCTGCGAAGCACACAGTCATGCCAGCCCCCGCTTCTTTTGTGACGCTGTCCGCCTGTGGCGTGCGGCGAGAAAAAGAACAACAAAAAAATTGACAAACTT
>NZ_CASEGO010000107.1 GCF_949287625.1 uncultured Brachyspira sp.
ATTATCTATATTAAATAATATTAATTATTAAGTAAAGTATTTATACTATTTAATTTTTTTTTACTCACACTTCTAACACTTATACTATTACAATCCCTTTTCCCTTTATTTTTTATATCCCTAACATAATACTGTTTAAGAAGCCTGTTATTTTCTGCAAATAAAACTTTAATTTTTTTATTTACACTTTTTATATAATGCTCAATACTTAAAGCTGTATTTACACTATCAACTTCCCAAGCCGACAAAAATTTTAAAGGTTTATGACTTCTTGTATAATTAGCACCTTTACCATTTTTATGTTTTGTAAATCTATTAATAAGATTATTTGTAATGCCTGTATAATAACAGTTATCATCGCAAAGTATTATATAAACATACCAATAATTATTACTTTCTTTCATTTCTTATATCGCTTATAATAACATCAACATCTATATATATATCATTATTATATTTATTAAAAATATTGCATACATTATTATAATCTTCTATTGTATCAACTGTAGTTCTTAACTCAGGCATAGCGAAACTTTCAATTACTTTTGGATTTTCTATTTTAAACTTATCAGAATGTCTGTAATGGTACTGTGTAATATGTTCATGTTCGAAAATGTCTTTAGAATTATCATCAGCATATTTTAATGCTTCATAATTAATAACTTCAACTCCGCTGCCATATGGAAGTAAATCATAATGACTTAAATCTGCATTTTTATCAATATGATAATCAACAATCATATCCAATGCCTTTATGCTCACTAAAGGATTATCGCCTGTAGCACGCACAACTATATCGGCATTAAACTTTTCTGCTGCTTTTGTATATCTGTTTAAAACATCTTCTTCGCTTCCTACAAAATAACTGCATTTTAGTTTATCAAATATATTTTTAAAACTATCATAAGATTTTTCTTCTGTAGCTACAATCACATCATTAGCTCTTTGTGAACTTCTTAATCTCTTTATAATGAGCTCAAGCATACTATCGCAGCCGGCCATAGGTTTCAATGCTTTTTTTGGAAGTCTTGTAGAACCAAGCCTTGAAGCAAGTATAATAACTATCTTTTTCATTTTATTTTTACTCCTAATTAATACAGAATAATAAAAATAGAGATATATTAGACTTGTTTCAAAACTAAATTTATTTATGATTGTGGGGACTAGCCCCCACACCCCCACTTCTTTTGTTGACACAAAGAAGCAAAAAGACTGCATATTTACATATTAAAATGATAAAATATACAACATGTAAAACATTATGTTTATAATTTTAAAATTAAATAATTTTATACTTAATCTTGTAAAGTAGTTTTGAAACAATAACTCTTCAACTTTACTCAAATCAAATATAGTTCCAGAATCAGAAGGACTTTTATCAGGATTAGGATGTACTTCCATAAACACAGCATCCACTCCTAAAGCAACGGCAGCTTTTAAAAGTGCAGGTATAAACTCTCTAGCCCCTCCAGACTGTCCGTTATTAGCAGAAGGCATTTGTAAAGAATGTGTGGCATCATACATAACAGGGGCATAATTTTTCATTATCTCTAAGTTTTTCATATCTACTATAAGATTACCATATCCGAACATAGTACCCCTTTCACATAAAAAAAGTCTTTTTTCATCGATAGCATCAGAACATTTATCCGCTATATATTTGCAGTCATAACCGCTTATAAACTGACCTTTTTTAACATTAACAGCCTTTTTAGTTTCGCATGCTGCTCTAAGCATATCTGTTTGTCTGCATAAAAAAGCTGGAATCTGCAAAAAATCTACATATTTGGCAGCTTCTTCGGCATCTGTAGGTACATGTATATCAGTTATAGTTGGAAGGTTAAATTCTTTTCCTGCATTTTGAAGTATTTGAAGCCCGTCTTTCATTCCAAGCCCTCTGAAAGATGATAAAGAAGTTCTATTTGCTTTATCAAAACTTCCCTTTAATACTAATTGTATATTTAATTTATCTTTTATCTCTTTTAATTTTTTTGCTATAGTCATAGTCATCTCTTCGCTTTCTATAACGCATGGACCTGCTACAAATATTAAATCTTTATTTTTATTGGTTATGCCTTTATAATCAAAAATCATCATTATATCCTTATAAAAAATGTTATATATATGATACAATATTCATTCTTAAAGTCAATTAAATATATAAGCTGATTATGATGTATAGTATTAAATAATTTTTTATGAAAACAATATTTACTTAATTCAAAAAATAGTATATAATCGGACTAAATATTATATTGGGAGATTATTATGATTAAATTAATAGAAATGAAATATAATTTAGAAAATATAGATTTTTATAAAAAGTTATATAATGATGCTTTTCCTAAAGAAGAAAGATGGTCTTTCGATATGATTTTAGAAAATAAAGATAATAACAATTATAAACTATATGCTGTATTAGATGATGATATGCCTATTGGGCTTACTGTTATTTGGAATTTGGATAATTTTAATTTTGGAGAATATTTAGCTATAGATAAAAAACTAAGAGGAAAAAAATACGGATCTGAAGTTTTAACAAAAATACTTGATATGCTTAAAGATAAATTAATAGTCATAGAAGTAGAACCTTATGAATTGAATGAAATAGCCAAAAAACGTATAGAGTGGTATAAAAGATTTGGGTTTATATTAGCAGACTATGAATATGATATGCCTTCCTTAGATGAAAATAATAAAATATCATCTATAAAAATGAAAATAATGACAAGCAGAGAATTAAAAAGCAAAGAAGAACATGATAATATCACAAAAACATTATATGAAACTATTTACAAACCTAGATTAGATGAAATTGATAAATGGAAATAATAGACTTGTTTCAAAACTCAATTTATTAATATTTATAGTTTTTAAATTTAATATTTTTTAATTATAGTTGGGGCTTTGCTGCGAAGCACACAGCCGTGCCAAACCCCACTTCTTTTGCCGTCTAGGCACCTACTCGGTGGTCACCCAAAGAAGCAAAAAGACTGCATATTCATATACTAAAATGATAGTTTATACAACATGTAAAACATCATATTTATAATTTTAAACATTAAATAATTTTATATTTAATGTTGTCAAGTAGTTTTGAAACAAGTCTAATATTAAATATTATAAAAATTATCATTGACCTATTTTGCTATAAATGTTATCTTTTTAAATACATTAAAAAATAATTAAATAAAAAACAAATATTTGGCGGAATAATTATGTTTATAGATCTTCATATACATGAAAAAACATTTTCTTCAGACAGTATGCTTTCTTTAGAAGAGATAGTTAAAGAGGCTAAAGAAAAAGGACTTGATGCAGTATGCATAACTGATCATGATGATCTTGGTATAATGGATAAAGCTCATCAATATTCAAAAGAAATAAACTATCCCATTTTTGTAGGAGTAGAATATTATTCTCTTGACGGCGACTTAATTACATTTGGGGTAAAAGAAATACCAAAAGAAAGAATACCTGCATATGAGTATATAGAATATATAAAAAAACAAGGCGGAATATGCTATAGTGCCCATCCTTTTAGAAATAACAGGAGAGGTTTGGAAGAAAAACTTTTTACAACTAAAGGTTTAGCAGGTGCTGAAGTTTTAAATGGAAACACTATAAACGAAGAAAATATAACAGCATTTGAAGCAGTAAAGAAAATAGGACTGCAGGAACTTGGGGCAAGCGATGCACATTTTCGTAAAAGAGTTGGAGCATATGCAACATATTTCCCTCAAAAAATTGAAACGGAAAAAGATTTGATTAATGCTTTAAAAGAAAATAAATGCAAAGCAGTTTATTGGACAGAAAACGGATACAAAATATTTAATGGAAAATTTGATTGATTATTATAATAATATACCTATTGATTTACAAGAATATTTATACTATCATGTTAATGTATATTAAAGCAATCATATTTTGCTAATCATTATTAACGCTATATATTATAAAACTAAAAATATTTATTGGCAAAATTAAAGCTTTTTGATATACAATATATTTTTAAGGTCTTATTATGAATAATAAATACACCCAAAAAATCAAAGAAATAATAAATGAAATGACATTAGAAGAAAAGGTTTCGCTTTTAAGCGGTAAGGATTTTTGGTCAACAAAACCTATACACAGACTGCATATAGATTCAATATATCTTACAGACGGTCCTCATGGAGTAAGAAAGCAAAGTACAGAAGCTGATGAATTAAGCCTTCAGAAATCAGAAGCATCAACATGTTTTCCTACTGCCTGCTGCAGTGCATGCTCTTTTGACCCAAATATAATGTATGAAATGGGAGAGGCTATATCAAGAGAGGCTAAAACTAATAATGTATCTGTAGTATTAGGACCTGGTATAAATATAAAACGCTCGCCTCTTTGCGGACGTAATTTTGAATATTTTTCTGAAGATCCATATCTCGCTGGAAAAATGGCGTCAGGGTGGATAAGCGGTTTGGAAGATAACGGCATACAGTCAAGTTTAAAACATTTTGCTGCCAACAATCAGGAAACTTTAAGACTTGTAATAGACAGTGTCGTTGATGAGCGTGCTTTGAGAGAAATATATTTATATGCTTTTGAAATAGCTGTGAAAGAATCAAAACCTTCTACTGTTATGTGTTCATACAACAGCGTTAATGGGACATTTGCTTCTGAAAATAAATATTTATTAACAGATATATTAAGAGATGAATGGGGATTTGACGGCATTGTTGTTTCAGATTGGGGGGCTGTTAATGACAGAATAGAAGCTCTAAAGGCAGGTCTTGATTTGCAAATGCCTTCTACAAACGGATATGATGATAAAAAAGTTTATGAGGCTGTAAATGAAAATAAATTAGATATAAAAATATTAGATCAAGCTATAGAAAGACTTTTATACTTTGCTCTTTATTCTATGGATAATATATATAATAATTTCACATACGATAAAGAAGAAAATCATAATACTGCAAGAAAAATTGCAGAAAACTCAATAGTATTATTGAAAAATGAAGATAAAATACTTCCTGCAAAAAAAGAAAGCAAAATAGCAGTTATTGGAGAATTTGCTCAGAAACCTAGATATCAAGGAAATGGAAGCTCTCTTATAAATGCATACAAAATAGATACTGCAGAAGAATATTTTAAAGAAAATAATTTAGAGTTTAACTATGCTAAAGGTTATAACTCTGACTCTCCAGATATAGATAATACCTTAATAGAAGAAGCTGTAAATATATCAAAAGATAAAGATTTAGTAATAATATTTGCCGGACTTATAAACTCATATGAATCTGAAGGATTTGACAGAAAGCATCTTAACCTTCCTGAAAATCATAATCATTTAATAGAAGAAATTTCAAAAGTAAATAAAAATATAGTTGTAGTTCTTTCTATAGGTGCTCCTGTTTTGATGCCTTGGGTAGATAAAGTAAAAGGAATAGTTAATTTATATTTGGCAGGGGAAGCTGCTGTAAGTGCTGCTTTTAATATTATATTTGGAATTGTCAATCCAAGCGGAAAATTGGCTGAAACTTTTCCATTAAGTTTGGAAGATAATCCTAGCTATAAATACTTTCCTGGTGGAAATAAAGCTGTAGAATATAGGGAATCTATTTTTGTAGGATACAGATATTATGATAAAGCAGAAAAAGAAATTCTATTCCCATTTGGATATGGACTTTCATATACTACTTTTAAATTTTCAAATTTAATAGTTTCAGATGCCAACACAATTGCAGGTTTGGATAATATACATGTGGTATTTGATATTCAAAATACTGGAGATGTATTCGGATGCGAAGTAGCTCAGTTATATGTATCTGCACCAGAAAATAATATATTTAAAGCAAAAAGAGAATTAAAAGGTTTTATAAAAGTATTTTTAGAGCCTAATGAAACAAAAACTGTAATATTAAAACTAAATAAAAGAAGTTTTTCATTCTATAATACTGAAACCAAAAAATATGAAATAGAAAGCGGTATTTATACAATATCAGTAGGTAACTCTTCAAGAAATTTACCATTAAACAAAAATATAGAAATCAATGCCAAAAGCTACTATCAAAAAAGAATACCAAGCTATTTTAATTTTAAAGATATAAATATTTCAGATGAAGACTTTGAAGAATTAATGGAAAGAAAATTAAAGCCAATTAATATAAAAGCAGTAAAACCTTACAATATCAATAATAATCTTTTAGACTTGATGCATGAACAAATTGCAAAAGATTTTTATAATAAACTACTATCAGGTCTTAATGATATGTTTAAAGATGATAAAACAGACACAAAAAAGATGTTTGAAAGCATGATATTAGAAACGCCTCTTCGTTCATTAGTAACTATGAGCGGCGGTCTTATTAATAGAAATGATATAGATACTCTTCTAAATACTTTAAACAATTAATTTTATTGATATAATTTTTTTATTTATGCAATTACTAATTAATTATTAGTAGCTGCATTATATTTATATTATTTTATGAATTATTTTTTTATTTTATTAAAAATATTTATATTTGATAAAATTTATCTTACACTCTCCCCTTCTATAAACTCATAGTTAATATATAAAACATTTCTTACTTCTACTTTATTAATCAAATCTATTAATGTATTTGCCGCACATATACCAGCATTAAGAGAATCAAATTTTATTGTAGAAAGCCTCGGTTCTATAATCTCATCAATTTCATATCCGCCAAATGATATTACAGAAACATCTTCAGGCATTCTTAATCCTCTCTCTTTTATAACTTTATATACCCCATGTGCCTGCCTATCTGTAGAACATATTATAGCATCTAATTTTTTATATTTTAAAAGTTCTTCGGTTGCCGTCATAGCACTTTCATATGAAAAATCGGCTATAGCTATACTTACATCCATTATATTATAATGGCTTAAACCGTCTAAAACTCCGTTTCTCCTTGTAACACCAATAGCAACATCTTTTTCATCTACTGCAATAAATCCTACATTTTTATGTTTTTTTCTTCCTATGTACTCCCCTATTTCAACTCCTGCATTATAATCATCATTGACTATGCTAATACCATCACTATACTCCTGACCGTAAATAACTATTGGTATATCAAGTTTTTTTAATAATTTTCTATGCTCATCTGTTATTTCCGTAGCACTTAAAACTATACCGTCAACATTAAGCCTTTTTAACTTTTCTATGTATTTGAGTTCCAAAGCAGACTCATGATTAGTATTCATTATTATAGGCATATAATGTTTTTCTCTAAAAGTTCTCTCAAGCCCAGTTAATACCCTTGAACCTACTATAGAATCTAATGCAGGAACTATAATACCTATCATACGGCTTTGTTTTGCATTTAATCTTGCAAAAGTATTAGGCTCATAATTATATTTTTTTATTATCTTAGCTATTTTTTCTTTGGTTTCTTTTTTCATATAGCCTCCGTTAAAATAGCGTGATATAGTAGTTTTTGTAACTCCTGCTAACTCTGCAATATCTTTCATTGTAATTTTCTTATTTGAGCCCTTGCCGCTTTTCATTATTATCACCTCTAATACTATTATATAATATATTATATACATTTTATACTAAAATACAAATTTTGAAATTTATTAACTATTATGCTTGACAAATACTAAAATAATGTTAAAATCAAAATTAATGTAACCGATAACATACATGAATCATAATAACGGGGTTTTTTATTATGGCTATAGATTATAAAAAAACTGCTGAAGAAATAGTAAAAGTAGTAAAAAGAGAAAATATTATTTCGGCAGAATGCTGTGCTACAAGATTAAGACTTATAGTAAAAGACAGAGAAAGCATAAAAGATTCTGATGTACAAAAAATAGACGGTGTTAAAGGTGTATTTTTTAATTCAGATCAATATCAAATAATACTCGGTACTGGCGTAGTTAATAAAGTTTATGATGAAGTTGTAAAATTAGGTATTACTGCCAGTTCTCAGAAAGATGATGATAAAGATGTAAAAAAATCTGATGATAAAAATAAATTCAGAAAATTTATACGTATATTTGCTGATGTATTCGTACCTATAATGCCAGCTATGATAGCAACTGGTTTATTTTTGGGTCTTAAAGGTGCATTGATTAATGACAGTTTCTTAGGATTATTTAATCTGCAAGTTTCTAATATACCTGTTTCTGTTATGACTTTTATGAGTGTATTAACAGAAACCACTTTTGCTTTTTTGCCTGCTTTAGTGTGCTGGTCTGCATTCAGAGTATTCGGGGGATCTCCTATTTTAGGTATCTTACTCGGATTAATGCTTGTCTCCCCTGCTTTGCCTAATGCTTATTTAGTTGCAAATCCAGACAGCGGTGTTAAACCTATAATGTTATTCGGATTTATACCTATAGTCGGATATCAGGGAAGTATACTGCCAGCACTTATTGCAGGTATGATAGGTTCAAAACTAGAATTAAAATTAAGAAAAATAATACCAAACATTATTGATATATTAGCTACTCCTTTTTTAACATTGCTTATAATGTTATTATTATCTTTGGCTGTAATAGGGCCTATATTTCATACAGTAGAACAATGGATATTAATAGCTATAAACTTCTCATTATCTCTTCCTTTTGGTTTGGGAGGATTGATAATAGGATTTGGAATAATATTTATAGTTGTTACTGGCGTTCACCATATAATGAACTTAATAGAGATATCTCTTCTTGCTGCTACATCATTAAACCCTATTAATCCTCTTTTAAGTGTTGCTAACCTAGCTGCTGGTGCTGCTTGTCTTGCTGTTACATTAAAAACAAGAAGAAAAAGCGTAAAAGCTATGGGTTACGGTGCTACTTTATCAGCTTGGCTTGGTATTACAGAGCCTGCAATATTTGGTATTAATATAAGATACGGTATAAAACCTATGGTATGCGGTGCTATTGCCTCTGGTATTACTGGTTTGATTGTAAGACTATTAAATTTACAAGGTACTGCTAATGGTGTTACTGGTATACCTGGTATATTACTTTATATATATGATACTAAACAATTAATAGGATATATTTCTGCAGCAATACTAACAATAGTTTTATCTTTCACTATTACTTGGTTCTTTGGAGTACCTAAAGAGTATATGCAGGAAGATGATGAGTAAAATTTGACATATAGATAATTTATACATAAATCCAATAAAAATTATTTGTTCTGCTTAATATCATGCATATGAAAAAATATGCATGATATTAAGTATCTATTAAAAATGATAAAAAATAAAAAACATAAAAAGGAATTCAATAATGAATCTAGTCAGTAAGATCTTTAAAGAAGCTATAATACAAAAAGAAAATGAATACTTAAAAAAAAATAATAATGACAAATGGAGACTAAATTTTCATATAATGCCTCCAGTAGGCTGGCTTAATGATCCTAATGGATTATCATATTTCAAGGGAATATACAATATATTTTTTCAATATTCTCCATTCGAAACAGAAGGCGGATTAAAATTTTGGGGACATTATCAAACTAAAGATTTAATAAATTATAAATATGTGGGAGTTTCTATATATCCAGATGAAAAATACGATTGTCATGGAGTGTATTCAGGTTCTGCATTCATAGAAGATGATAAACTATATATTTATTATACTGGAAATGTAAAACTTTTAGGCAGGCATGACTATATAGAGAGCGGAAGAGAAGCAAATACCATGCTCACAGTTTCTGAAGATGGTATTAACTTCTCTGAAAAAGAATGTCTTATGGAAATGAAAGACTATCCTAAAGATATAACCAATCATATAAGGGATCCTAAAGTATGGAAAGAAAATGACTTTTATTACATGGTTCAGGGTGCTAGGAAATACGGCATCGACAGAAATAATGATATAGGCGAAGTACTTATATTTTCTTCTAAAGATAAAAGAAAATGGACACATACAAGCACTATACATACAAAAGATATTTTTGGGTATATGTGGGAGTGTCCAGACATGTTTAATTTAGACGGTCAGGATATTTTAATAACATGTCCTCAGGGTGTAAAACAAGTTGAAAGCATATACGAAAATATATACCTTTCTGGATATTTTTTAATTAATGATGATTATAAAAATAAAGAATCTATTGAGGTTAATAATTTTACTGTACTAGACAGAGGTTTTGATTTTTATGCTCCTCAGACATTTTTAGATGAAAATGGAAACAGAACTATCATAGGCTGGATGGGAGTTCCAGACACAGAATACGATCATAAAAATTTAACAGTTGACTGCGGCTGGCAGCACTGCCTTACAATACCAAGAGAACTAAGTTTTAAAAACGGAAAACTATATCAAAAACCTCATAGAAATTTAGAAAAATTAAGAGAGAAAAAAATATTTGAAAATAAATATTCTAATAATACATTATCAGATAATCTAATTTCTAATGATATTAATTCTTATGAAGTTATAATTGATAATATAAAAATAGATAATAACATAAAGAATTTTGAAATTCTCATTTCGGAGGGACTATGTGCAAAATATAAAGATAATAAGCTTATATTAGAGTTTGTAGGAAATACTGGAAAAATAATAGGCGGAGGCAGAAATAAAAGGAGTGCCTATTTAGAAGAACTTAAAAATATCAGAATAATGGCAGATACTTCATCTTTAGAATTATTTATTAATGACGGAGAATTAGTATTTAGTACAAGGTATTATCCTTTAGAATACTCTTGTAAAATTCTTGGAGAAATGAATATAATTATATATAAACTTGATAGTTTTAAATTTAATCCTTAATCTTGCATGGAGTACCAAAGATATTGCATTTAAGTATTACTTAATTTCTTAAAGTAAGCAAACGGTGTATCATGATTTAAATAAGAGTGTATTCTTTATGTACTTCCAAAAATTATTATATTTCCTTAATTTTTGATTAGCTTTCTCTAAAGTTAATTCCTGATTAGAAAAGTCATAAAATTATTTTTGGTCTCAGTAATACTACGCTATAACTCTGAGTGCATATGGCAGTATCAATGTGAAGCAATAGTACTTTTAATATGTTTCTTCTTACAAATTGTATTTATTTAGGTATATACTAAAAATTCTTAAGTTTGTCAACAGCGAGCCGCTGCACCTTCCCGCACGGTATTGTTTATTCTTATCAAATGTCAACGATACGTGCGGCTGATTACATATTATTATACAAACAAGTAATTTACTATACATATAAAACATATTTTGTTGATTAATAAAAATATATTATATTATAAATAAATTATAATTACATTTATAAATAATTAAAATTTGACAAACTATAGTTGTTTAGGTATATACTATTACATATCAAAAAATATAGTAAGCGAACTTAATGAAAATGAACCTTATGATATTATTAGTCAGGTTATAAGTATTAATTTTGTAAATTTAACATGGATTTTTATGATGAAGGTAAAGCTCATAGATGTTTTAAGCTGATAGATACTCAAAATAATGATGTGTCTATTATTTAGATGTATATTATAGAAATAGCAAGATTTATAAAAATATTAAATAATTCAAATAAAGATGATATTAAGAAAAATAAAATATTATCTTGGATAGTAATATAAAAAATAAAAATATGGATATAAATTTTATTAGCGAATTAACAGGCTTGAGTATAAAAGAAATAGAAAAAGTATAATAAAAAATTATAATTAATATAAGTTATATATCTTTATAATTTATAAATTTGCTCCAATCTATCAAATCATAATTTTTATATACTCTTTTTATTTCATCTCTTACTTGCATTAAAGCAAAGCCTAATAAATTTTCTCCTTTCCAGCAAAAAGGATTTTTTATATTATCATCATCATACTTCATCTTTATTCCCCATACTCTGTCATAAGGACTTGCTTCAGCTAATACTTTGTTTTTTGTGCTTAATAAAAAATTTCTTAATTCAGTGTTTTGTGAGAATTTATAATAATTGCCTGTAAATACTATTTGGTATTTCATTTTATCCCACACTTCATCATCAAAATTTTTAACTTTTCTTCCAAGTTCTTTTATAGCTTTAGGCTGATTATTATTCAAAATTTCATTAGCAATATCTTTATCATCAAATAATAATGCCTTATTGTACATCATATATTTTTCCATACAATTAAATACTATATCATTATCTTTAAAATCTTTAATATACCATTGACTCAATGATGATTTAGTAACTTCTTTTTTATCATTGGTATGCCCATAGAAAAATAAAAAATCAATTTTCTTTCCAGCATTAAAATCTTTCCTAAGTTTTTCTAAAGAATATTTTTGCTCTCCTACCCTATTTATTAAATTATTATCATAAAAACCTTTAAATATTATAGGCTCTTCAAAAAGTTTTTTATATTCTTCTTTATCATCATTTGAAAGTTTATTAAAATAATTATAAAATATTTTAATATAGGAACTATTATTAACAAACCATACAGGCGGCATTATATTTTTCATAAATAACTCTCATTTAGTATAAAATTATTCAGCAAACAGGCACGCAGCACTATGATTTTCTAAAATATTTTTTAATGCTGGAATATTATTTTTACATTCATCTTTTGCATATATACATCTTGTATGGAATCTGCATCCTGAAGGTATATCAGAAGCATTAGGTATTTCTCCTTTAATAGGAAGCTCTTTTATTATATTAACTCTTCCTGAAGAGGCATCTGGAACTGCAGCTATCAAAGCCTTAGTATAAGGGTGTTTAGGATTATCTATTATTTCATCAGCACTTCCTATCTCAACAATACTGCCCAAATACATTACAGCTACCATATCTGCAAAATATCTTGCTGTTGATAGGTCATGAGTTATATATATGTAGCTTAAATTCTTTTCTGTCTGAAGTTCTTTCATCATATAAAGAATCTCAGCTCTTGTTGATAAGTCTATCATAGATACGGGTTCATCAGCAACAACCAATTTCGGATTAAGTATTAAAGCTCTTGCTGTAGCTATTCTCTGACGCTGACCTCCAGAAAGCATATGAGGATATCTTTCCATAAACTCCTCTGGAGGATTAATCTTTACATCTCTTAAAGCCTTAATAACCATCTCATCATAAACTTTTTCATCACCCTCAATATTATGAATATATAAAGGCTCTTTTAATACATCTTTTATTTTAAATCTAGGATTCATAGAAGCATATGGGTCTTGAAATATCATCTGAACATTTCTTCTATACTTATGCGTTTCTTCTTTATTAAAGTTATTAATGTTTTCATTATCAAATATAATATTTCCAGAAGTAGGATTAATTAATTTCATTATAAGTTTGCCTATAGTGGTTTTGCCGCTTCCAGATTCCCCTATTATTCCAAGTATCTTTCCTCTTTTAAGTTCAAAGCTAACATCATCAACTGCTTTAATCTCTTTAGACTTTTTCATTAAACTTTCTATAATATTGGCATGAGGATTAAAGTATTTTTTTACATTTTCAAGTTTTAATATTATATCATTATCCATCTATAACTCTTAATCATTTTATTTTTTATAATAGTAATATATTATAATTCATAAATCAAGCATTTTAATTTAATAATATTAATTGACTATTAATTTATAATAGTATATACTGCAAATTTTTAAGTTTGTCAATTTATGCACATTATATGGAATTATCAACTTTTTTTACCGCACAAAAAAGTTATCAAAAACGAAATTACTAGAACTTTATATATTAAAGATATGTATTAAATGTATGGTAATACCCAAAATTTGGGTTAAAAATGCAGTTCTTTTGGTTCTTTTATATCAATAAAAGAACTGGGGTCTGGGGCAAAGCCCCAGATATTAAAAACAAAATATGATTTTATTTTTGACAAATTGTAATTGTTTAGGTATATACTAAAAATTCTTAAGTTTGTCAACCGCTAGCTGCGGCACCTTCCCGCACGGTATTGTTTATTCTTATCAAATGTCAACGATACGTGCGGCTGATTACCTATT
>NZ_CASEGO010000108.1 GCF_949287625.1 uncultured Brachyspira sp.
CAGAGATTACCATACGTTTAATACATATCTTTAAAATATAAAGTTCTAGTAATTGCGTTTTTCGCGAAGCGTGCCTTTGGCAAAAACTTTTTTGTGCGGTAAAAAAGTTGATAATTCTATATAATGTACATCAGTTGACAAAATGAAATCGTTCCAGTATATACTAAAAATTTTTAAAAATCCTCCCCTACTCTAGTGTTAAACTTATATTATTGATATTTAGAGTATTCTAATATATAATCAAAACCCATAATATATAAAGGCATATAAAAATAATTAAGGATTAATAACTATGAATATTTTCACTTTTACAAAAAAAGGTTCTAATACAAAAATAAATACTGATACTATTCTTTTTAATAGCGAATCTGTATCAGGACATCCTATTCTTATTAATGAGCAGTTAAACTATTCTCATTTTATAAACAATATAAGCGGAACGGCTGTTTCACTTATAGCTGACGGACTTGGAGATACATTTGCTTCAAAATTGGCTATAGATATATATAATGAAAATTTTCTGGATTTGATTGAGCTTGTTGGAGAGCAGGAAGTATTTAATTGGATAGTTCATAATTTTGTAAAATTAGAGGTTGTAGCTTCTAGGGATTCATCAGATGACAAAGAAAAATCTATGGCTGGAGCTTCTATTGCTGGAGTTTTATATCATAAATTTGTAGGTGCTTTTGTTTTTAATGCAGGAGATTCTAAAGTTTTTGCTGTAAATAAAAACAGAGCTATTCAAGTAACTAGAGACCATATAAGCGGAAATGCTTTGGAGAATTGTGCCTGTGCAGGAGGCGGACATTATATTACTGTTGAAGGGGCTAGAAGAAATCAGAATTATAATTATTTTATAGCTTCTAATTCTATGATTGAGCTTTTATCAAATAAATATAAAAATGCTGAAGAAGCAGTTATTGATATAATGCTTTCTTTAAATACTGAAGAGGCTTTAGGTAAAATAAATAAAATTACTGAAAACGCTAATGATAATGTAAGTGCTTTAGGATTATTTAATATTTTTGAATAATTTTATAAATGTTTCTAAAATCTTTACATAAAATATATTTATGGACTTACTTATGAAAAAAGGTGCTGTAAGAACTATACCGATAATGTTATTATTAAATATCGTTACTTGCGGCTGGTATTATATTTATTGGATATATCAGACTTCATCTGAAATAAAAAATTTTATTGAAAGAGAAGATTTGAATCCTGCATTGGAAATAATATTAGGTATAGTTACAGGAGGACTTTATTTTAAGTATTGGTATTATAAATATGGAAAAATTGTTTATAAAGAAATGCCTTTAAAAGTTGGTATGAATAATACTGAAGATAAAACAATGGTTCTTGTGCTTATTGATATTGCAGTTGCTGTTATTTATTTCTTTAATATGTTCTTTAACATTCTTATTTTGATATTAAAATTAATAAGCTCTCCTGCAAAAGCAGAAGATTTAATTATGCTTTTTACTCTTTTTCCTACCGGATTAATTTTTATAGTAAATATTTCTTCGCTTATAATGCAGGATAAACTTAATAATATTTGGAATAAAGTTCAGTAATTTGTTATAATATTATTTGTTATTGCCCTACCCTATTATATTTAATATTATTAATAATTATTGGTTTTATTAATTATGAAGTATGATGAGATTATAAAAAAGTTTCCATATTTGTTTGCAATATTAGCGGGCATTTTATTTATTTTAGCTGCTGTTTTTAAATGGAGTTTTCTTTTAAACAATAATAGTTCAAATTTTATGATGAATATACATGAGATGTTTGGAGAGATTGGGGTTAGAATAATTACATTTATTTTGGGTCTTGTGATAATAATATGCTCCATAATAATTTGGGTAATAAGAAAATAATTTTTGATGATTTTTAATAATGGATACAGAGAAACATTTATTTGATGATATTAACTTCTTTCCTTATAAAATGAGAGTTTTGATGCTAGGTACTTTTCCAGTTCCTAATTATTCCAATATAGAAAGGTTTGAAAAATTAAGCAGCAAAGAAAAAGAAAATGCTTGGTATTATGCAAGTAAGAGGAGTGAGTTTTGGAAGATAATATCATACAGTTTTGACATTGATTATGATAATTTAGTTTCGTCAAAACAAAATAAGAAAAAACTTTTTGAAGAGAATAGGGTAGGTATAGCTGATGTTTTCTTAAAATGCAAAAGAAAAAATAAAGAAAGTGCCAGAGATACTGACTTAATAATACTTGAATACAATAATATATTAAGTGAAATAATAACAAATAAATATTTGGAAGTTATAATATTTACAAGCAGATTTACAGAGAAGCATTTTTTTAAGATACTTAAGAATAATAAAATAGATTATAATACAGAAGAGAGTAGGGGCGTTTATGATTATTACAATAATGGAGCAAATGATAAAGGTATTACTATTGATATTATAAATTCATTAAGAGAGCGTTATTTATACATTAGTGATTCTAAAAAAATAAAACTTGCAACAATCACATTAAAAATAAGTCCCATAAAGGGTGTAAGTTTATATTCAACAAAGAAAGAGCTTTACAAATATTATTTAACTAACAAATAGTTTTTTATCTTTCATTCTAAAATAATTTATAAAGTCGAAGTATAGGTTCTAAAATCTGCATGCGAGCATTTATGAAAGTCTTAAATTTAAATCACGCTTTGGGCGGGCGTACTAAAAAAATAATAGACTTATAGATTTAATTAATACTATAATATAAAAATAAAGCATTTAAATCTAAAAGGGTGGGGATTAAAGTAAAGTTAAAAAATTTATTCTGGCTGCCCACCCAAGCATTTTTTTAATTTATAACATTCTTCAACGCACGTTAAATTGACTCTTATATAAAAAATAAATTAAATTTGTTAATCCAATCTATATCTTAAAAATTAGCTCTGCGTGCGTTTGGGAAATCCTTAAATTTAAATTACGCTTTGGGCGGGTGCTCTTAAAGAAATATAGGCTTATAGATTTAATCAAAATCAATTAAAAAAATAAAGCTTTTAAATCTGAAAGGGCGGGGATTAGAAAAAATCTTTTATTCTAATCCCCGCAATATAATAGCATAAATATTAAAAAGCTATAATTATTTATTTAGAATCTTCTGATATATTTTTTTTATATAAAGATGATATTCTATCATAAAATTTAGGAGCAAGCAGAGCAAGTACGCACATCACTATAAAACCTACTAATAAAGCAGCTATAGGACTTAAAGTAACACCGCCTACTACAACACCTACAAATGATGAAATAGCAACTAATCCAGCATAAGGAATTTGAGTTGCCACATGCTCAAGCAAAGGACAATTACTTCCAGTAGAAGAAAGTATAGTAGTATCAGATATAGGAGAACAGTGATCTCCAAAAACAGCCCCAGAAACAACAGAGCCTACACTTATAAGCAGAACATTAAGGAGAGCTTCTCCAGTATATCCGTTTCCAGCGGCAAGACCGTTGGCTATAGGTATAACTATAGGAATAAGTATAGCAAAAGTACCCCAGCTTGTACCAGTAGAGAAAGCTATAACACAGCCAAGCAAATATCCTATAGCAGGAAGTATCCAAAGAGGGAAACCGCCTCCTTTTACAGCCTCAGAAAGAAAAGCTGCAAGACCAAGTCCGCCGTCTTCTGGGCTTGATTTTATAACACTTCCTATAGACCAAGCTAATGCAAGTACTACTAAAGCTGGAACCATTGACTTTATACCTTCTATTATAGAGTTACCAGCTGAACGTATATTTAATAATCTTCTAGCCATATAATATATGTACATTATCATAATAGAAATAACTGCCCCATAAAATAAAGCCTTAGAAGCATCAGTATCTAAAAAAGCCTGATTTAGAGATATACTAGACATAGCAGCAGAAAAAGTGTTTATCCCATCTTTTCCTATTAATCCCATATATGTTGTAACTGGAAACATTACTATACATACTATAATAAGAACAACTATCGCTATAACCATATCATACCATTTAGCAGTATCATTTGAAGAGCTTTCCAAATTACCAGGACAATCACCGTATAATTCTTCATCAAATAATTTTCCTTTTTGTGCATTATCTTCGCTTCTTTTCATAGGTCCGAAATCTTTAAACACTAAAGCCATAAGAACTACAAATGCCAAAGCCAAAAGCGGATAAACAGAATAAGGTATCATTTTTATAAAGAAAATAAATTCGCTTATATTTAAAGATTCAAAACCTTCGGAATCCCTAATATAGCTCATAACAGTAACAACCCAAGTGGATATAGGAGCAAGTATACAAACAGGAGCAGCAGTTGAATCTAGTATATATGCTAGTTTAGCCCTTGAAATTTTATTCTGGTCGAAAGCAGGACGCATAACAGTACCTACTGATAAGCTGTTGAAATAGTCATCTATAAATATAATAAGACCAAAAAACCAAGTAAATATGAGTATGCTCTTTTTTGTTTTTAAATATTTACTTGCCCAAAGACCGAAAGCCTTAGTAGCACCAGTTTTTGAAAGCATGCTCACAAAGGCACCAAGCAAAGCACAAAATAAAAGTATGCGTATATTCCAAGCATCACCGCTCATCTCAGCAACTTTATCTGTGAATATTGTAATCGCTGTAAATATATTTCCATGTGCTATTATCAATGTTCCAGAAAGTATACCAAGTGTGAGAGAGATGATAACTTCTTTCGTGACCAAAGCAAGTATAATGGCCAAAAGAGGCGGTATAATACCTAACATACCATAATGTTCCATAAAGTTTACTCCTAATTAATATATACATTTTTTATAATTATGAAAATATTTTAATGATAAATATTAATGACAATAAAAAATATAAAAAAAGCCCCCTTATTTTGGGAGGCAAAATTTTAAAAATTATTATATATTGCAAAATATCAATAATTTAACACTCCCAAAGAGAGAGGGCTTTTTTTAACTTTTTATGTAAAAAAGAATTATTCATTATAATATTCCAAAATTATTTCTTACTTTTAATAGTAAAGATAATTTTATATTAAAAATGCTGATTTGTCAATAGCATACATTTTAATCAATTAAACTCATAATGAAGTGTATATCTTTCCATAATTGATTTGTCTCCAAAACACACTAATACTATATAATACTTCCTTCCAGCTTCAAAACTTGTATTTAATCTGTTAATTGATTTCTTTATGTAGTTATAATTTTCGTCGAACAAAAGAATATCTATATCCTTTGAATATTCAAGTATTATATTAATAGAAGTATTTATATCAGTATCATTTTCTATTTTATAAATATCTATATCTGTTATATCAGAGTTTTTTATATAAGGCTTTATATTCTCATCTATATCAAAATCATTATACAAAAAATATCCGTAAACTAATTCATTAGGATAATTGATTATATTTGCCGTATTAATATTATTATTTGGCTCTATTTCATTAGAAGGGAAATAATCATTTTTTAACTCAAATCTTACATCATATTTACCCTCTTTATCAGAACTTAATTTAAGAAAATAACTGTCATCATAAAACATAAAATCTTTTAATTCAATAAAGCCTCTATAATTTTCAATATCTTTTGTATTAATATTAATGACATCGCTGTTTGAAGATGACATCAAAGTTAAATTTATATCCAATTTGTTTGCATAAATAGATAAATCCATAACTGAGGCATTGGTGGGCTTTATCTGGTAATAATCTATATCTTCATCACTTTGAAAACCAGCATTTATAGAAGTACTTGTGTCTATAAACTGCGAATATTCCAAACTATCATTAGGCTCTATTTCATCTCGATTTACAGAGATTATATTATTTTCTCTATTATTATTTCTGCATGAAATTATTATAAGTAATAATATTATTATCAATTTATATTTCATTTAATTCTCTTTTATTAATTATATAATTGAAAATATACATTCCTTTATAAAAGAATGCAAACTAATAAATTATAAATTGGTACTGTCAGAAAGAAGTTTATAAATCCAAGTATCCTCAGAATTATTTAGAGGAAGAGTATATTTCTTTCCGTCATAATCTGTAAATATTATTCTTTTTTTATTATAATCAATCATCATTTTACTATTATCAATATTTAAATGCTGAGCACTGTTTGTATCTTTAATATCCTTTATATATTTAGCCTCTTCTATATATTTTATATTTTGACTGCCGTTTTTATTATCTATTTGTCCAGATATATATGTTATATTATTAAATGATGTTTTATCTTCCCTTTTAAGCAGTATAAAAGTTAATGTTTCATTTGTTAATCTGTTTCCTTTAGCATCTTCATCGAATATTAAAATGCCTATATTATCATTTACGTATATATTGCAGCTTATTAAAATAAAAAATAGACTCAAATAAAAAATCTTTTTCATAATAGATCACCTTAAAAATTATTATTGACTAGAATAACTTTTCTATTATACTTTTATATATAATATTATACAATTAAAAAAAATAAATAGACAGGAGATATTATGAAATTAGGAGAGGCTTTATTAAAAAAAGATGAATATATTAAGAGGCAGGAAAATATTAAAAAGAGGATAAAAAGCAATGTTGTACTAAGAGATGATAATGAAAACAATGAAAATCCTAATGATCTAATAAAAGAATATATTGATATAAATAATGAACTTTCAGATTTAATTGTAAAAATAGATAGTAAAGAACATGAAACAAAACTTGATATAGGAATATCTATTGCTGATGCTATCAATATAAGAGATAAATTAGAAAGAGAATTAGATATTTATAAAACTGTTTTAAAAGAGCTTAACAGCAAAGATTATAGAAATGCTAAAAATGAAATAAAGATGAAAGTTTTAGTTAATGTAAAAGAGATTCAGGCAGAAGCTGATAAACTTTCAAAGGCATATAGTGATATAGATGTTATTATTCAGTCGGCTAATTGGAATACTGACTTATAATTTATATTTGCATTTTACGCACGCAGAACAGATTAAAAAACAATATATAAAACTAGAAATAATTTTGACAAATATAAATTATGATTTATAATCCGAATAATAAAATGATAATATAAATAATTTTGTTAAATATTAGGAAATCATATAATGTGCAGATTTATTGATTTATTTGCAGGAGTAGGGGGATTTCATTTAGCTTTTAATTCAGAAAATTGTGTTTTTGCTAGTGAGATAGATACCAATGCAAGAGAAACTTATAAATTAAATTTCCCTGATACTATACTTGAAGGTGATATTACAAAAATAGACGAAAAAGATATACCTGAGCATGATATACTTTGTGCTGGTTTTCCATGTCAGCCTTTTTCTGTAGCAGGATACCGTAAAGGTTTTGAAGATACAAGAGGAACTTTATTTTTTGACATAGTTAGAATAATAAAATATCATAAGCCTAAAGCTGTTCTTCTTGAAAATGTTAAAAATCTTGAAACCCATGATAACGGAAATACATTAAAAATAATAATAAATACTCTAAAAGATTTAAATTATTATGTTTCATATAAAGTATTAAATTCAGCAGAATATTCAAACATACCTCAGAACAGAGAAAGAATATTTATTGCTGCTTTCAGTAAAGAAAAGGTATACCATTATTCTAATTTTAAATTCCCTGAACCTGTAGAGCTTACTAAAACTATTCATGATTTTATAGAGCATGAAAAACAAGATGATATATATTATTACAACAGCACTAAATATTATGAAATTTTTAATGATAATATAAAAAAGCAGGATACTGTATACCAATGGAGAAGGCATTATATAAGAGAAAACAAATCAAATCTTTGTCCTACTCTAACTGCTAATATGGGAGAAGGCGGTCATAATGTTCCAATAATACGTGATAATTATGGTATAAGGAAATTAACGCCTAGAGAATGTTTTAATTTTCAGGGATATCCTAAAGATTTTAAACTACCTAAACAATCAAATTCAAAATTATATAAGCAGGCAGGAAATTCAATAGTTTATCCTTTAGTAAAAAAAATAGCAGATAATATTCTTAAGGTTATAGACTGCTAATCAAGAATGAGGCATAAAATGATTAATTTTTTTGAGCTGGATAAGAAAGAAAATAAGAATTATGTAAAATTAATACAGATAGTATCTAAACTTTCAAGACTTTATAGCGGCAGCAGCAGTCCTTATATATATTATAGGGCTATGGAAAATTTGTTCTGTTTTTGTTTTAATGCTAAAAATTTAAGCCGTTCAGATACAGCATTTGATGCAAAAATAGATAATATAGGTATAGGATTAAAAACTTTTCTAGGAGAAAATAAGAATTACAGTTTTGAAAAAATAGCAGAATTTAATAAAAATTCAAGTATGATCAGAGAAAAAACAGATGATAAAGATCTTACAGAATTTTTAGCAAATCTTAGAAATGAAAGAATTAAACTTGCTAAAGATATTTACGGTATATCTCGGGCTCAATATCATATCATAGTTAGAAGAAAAAATTTGCTGCTGTTTTTTGAAACAGATTATGATGAAATTGATATATCAAATTTAAGAATTGAAAAAGAAAAAGGATGTAAAAGTGAAAAATCTTTGGACTTTACAGACGGAAATCACTTGTATAAATTTAATTTTTCAAAAAGTACATTATTTAGAAAATTTGATATTCCTAAAAACTGTAATACAGCAGAGGCTGTAATATTTGAAAATCCTGCAAAACTTCTTCTTTCCATTGATGAAATTGGATATGATAAAATTTCAATTGAGGAAGAACAAAAATTGGAATATGTTATTCTGCCTTTATATACAGTAAAAAATAATATAAAAATAGTTCAGGAAAGATCTGCACTTAATCAATGGAATGCAAGCGGCAGGAAAAGAGATCCTAATGAGGTATATATAGCTATACCTTCATTAGTAAGAAAGCATTTTCCTAATTTTTTTCCTGAGAGAGATACTCCTTTTATTCTTAAAACACCGCTTGGAGAAATATTAAATGCTAAAGTATCTCAGGATAATAATAAGGCTCTTATGACAAATCCCAATAAAGCATTAAGCAGCTGGCTTCTTAGAGATGTACTAAAATTAAAAGAATTTGAACTTGCTTCAATTGATAAGATGGAATTTTTAGGAATTGATTCTGTAATAGTTACTAAAGAAAAAGAAGACGAGTATTCTATAGATATACAAAGCTGGGGAAGCTACGAAAAATTTGCAGAGAAATTAAATGCAGATGAAATTTAAATTGTGATAGGGTAATAATATGGCTGATAATAAAACTCACGAAGAAAGAAGCCGAAATATGGCAAGAATAAAAAGCAAAGATACAAAACCTGAAAATATTGTAAGAAAATATCTTTTTAAGAATGGATTCAGATACAGAAAGAATGATAAAAGATATCCTGGTAAACCCGATATCGTACTGCCGAAATATCATACAATTATTTTTGTAAACGGCTGTTTTTGGCATATGCATAACTGCTCAAGAGGAAGAATGCCTCTTTCTAATAAAAGCTATTGGGTACCTAAAATAAAACGCAACATGGAAAGGGACAAAAATAATATAATGAATCTGAAGTCAATGGGATGGAAAGTTATTATTATTTGGGAATGCGAACTAAAAAATAAAATTGCAGAAGAAAGACTGAATAAGTTATGCGAAGAAATAAGAATAAATTATAATAATTAATAATACATTACTGATACTTGACAATGAATTTTTTTTGTATTATAATATTAGTATATATAAATCTTCGGGGCTAGGTGAAATTCCATACCGGCGGTAAAGTCCGCGAGCTTTTTTGAAAATTATTCTTTTTCAGAAATAGCTGATTTGGTGCAATTCCAAAACCGACAGTTAAAGTCTGGATGGTAGAAGATATTAATGTAAACTTACTACATATCAAAAAATTATGGCTCTATTTGTTATGTTTTAACATTTAGAGTTTTTTTGTTTCTGCTTTAATAAATACTTCCTAAATAAAACCCAAAGATTATAAAAAATATTTTTTAAGAGTATTAGCATTATGCAGCAAAATATGCATGAAAAATATATGAGAATGGCTATTGAAGAAGCAAAAAAAGGAGAAGGATTTACTAGTCCCAATCCTTTGGTTGGTGCTGTGATAGTGAAAGATGATAAAGTTATAGGTATAGGTTATCATCAAAAATACGGTGAAAATCATGCTGAAATTAATGCTTTTCTTGACGCTCAAAAAAAAGGCGAAGATGTTGAAGGAGCTGCTATATATGTAACTTTAGAGCCTTGTTCTCATTATGGTAAAACTCCTCCTTGTGCTGATGCCATTATAAAAAATAAAATAAAAAAAGTTATTATAGGCTGTGTAGATTCTAATCCTAAAGTTGCAGGTAATGGCATAAAAAAATTAAAAGATGCTGGAATTGAAGTTGTAGTTAATATACTTGAAGATGAATGCAGAAAATTAAATGAAGTATTTTTCTATTATATAGCAAATAAAAGACCTTTTGTTGTGATGAAATATGCTATGACTATAGACGGTAAAATTGCCACATCAAGCGGAAAATCAAAATGGATAACTTCAGAAAAAGCAAGAGAGCATTCTCATAGATTTAGAAATAAATACTCTGCTATAATGGTAGGAATAAATACTGTAATAGAAGATAATCCTACACTTAATTGCAGACTTCCAAATACTAGAAACCCTATAAGGATAATTTTAGATAGTTCTTTAAAAATAGATTTGAACTCTAATATTTGTAAAACTGCAAAAGAAATAAAAACTTTTATAGCTACTATTAGTAATGATGATAAAAAAATAAAAGAGCTTGAAAATTTAGGAATTGAAATAATAAAAACAGAAAGTGATAATGGAAGAGTAAACTTAAAAGAATTGATGAAAATATTAGGTGAAGAGAAAAATATTGACAGTGTGTATGTAGAGGGAGGTGCTTCTTTGCATGCCAGTTTGATAGAGGAAAGGCTAGTAAATAAGGTTTTAGTTTATATAGCACCAAAAATATTTGGAGGCGTTAAAGCAAAAAGTCCTATAGGAGGCGAAGGGATCGATGACCCTAATAATGCTTTTAAACTTATATGCGGAGATATAACAAAAATAGATGATGATTTATTTTTGGAATACTATTTAAATTATTAATTTATAGATAAAATATATTAGCTTTACATATAATTAATTTTACACTTGCACTTTTTGGTACTTTTGGTGAAGCCCGCAGAGCGAAGGCGGGAAAAGTACAGAAATTATTTTAAGAGAGAAAATATCAATAATGTTTACTGGTATAGTTGAAGAAATAGGAATTGTTAAATCGGTACAGAGCAAAGTTATTACGATAGAAGCAAATAAAATATTTGATGATTTGCGTTTGGGTGATAGCATCGCTGTTAATGGTACTTGTTTAACTGTGTCTAGTTTTGATAATAAGATATTCAATGCTGATGTTACTCAGGAGACTTTGAACCGCACTAATTTGGGAAGTTTAAAAAACGGAAGCAGAGTTAATCTTGAAAGAGCAATGACTTTAAGCGGAAGATTCGGCGGTCATATAGTAAGCGGGCATATTGACGGAGTGGGAAGCATTAAATCTATGAAAAAAGATGATAATGCTATTATACTTACTATTGAAGTACCTAGACAATTAATGAAGTATATAGTAGAGAAAGGCTCTGTTGCTGTTGATGGTATAAGTTTGACGGTGGCAAGTTTAACAGATAATAGTTTTTCTATAGCTGTTATTCCTCATACATTAAAGGAAACTGTACTCTATTATAAAAAAGAGGGTGATAAGGTTAATATAGAAAATGATGTTATAGGCAAATATGTTGAAAGGCTTTTAACATTTAAAGAAGATGATAAAGAAAATAGTAATGACAGTAAAAAATCCAATATCACAATGGAGTTTTTGCTTAAGAACGGATTTTAATACTTTTAGTGTTTTTGCTTACAATATTTAGGAAAAGCACAAAATTAAAAAACGAATGAAGAAGGAGCATTCAAATGGAAAATATTTACAGCACTATTGATGAGGCTTTAGAGGATTTAAGAAACGGAAAGATAATAGTTGTTTCCGATGACGAAGATAGAGAAAATGAGGGAGATTTAATCTGTGCAGCTGAGTTTGCTACTACAGAAAATATAAACTTCATGGCTACTTATGCTAAAGGCTTGATATGCATGCCTATGAGCAAAGAGATTACAAACAAACTTAATTTAAATCAAATGGTTACAAAAAATACTGATAATCATGAAACAGCTTTTACAGTATCTATTGACCATGTTGAAACTACAACTGGTATTTCAGCAGTAGAAAGATCAATAACAGCTTTAAAAGTAGTTGATGATTCTTCAAGACCAGAAGATTTCAGACGTCCTGGTCATATGTTTCCATTACTTGCAAAAGACGGAGGCGTACTTGTAAGAATGGGTCATACTGAGGCTACTGTTGATTTGATGAGATTAGCGGGATTAAAAGAATGCGGTTTATGCTGCGAGATTATGAGAGATGACGGCGATATGATGAGAAGAGATGATTTGATTGATTTCGCTAAAAAGCATAATCTTAAAATGATAACTGTTTCTGATTTGATAGACTATAGAAAAAAGAATGAAGACTTGATGGAGCTTTATGCTAAGGCTAAAATGCCTACTAAATACGGAGAGTTTGAAATACTTACTTTTGTAAATAAAATAACAAAAGAACATCATGTAGTTTTAACTATGGGAGACATTTCAAGCGGAGAGGATGTGCTTTGCAGGGTGCATTCTGAATGTTTAACAGGCGATGCATTAGGCTCTAAAAGATGCGACTGCGGCGAGCAGTATGATTATGCTATGAGAAAAATTGCTTCTAAAGGCAGGGGCATAATGGTATATATGCGTCAGGAAGGCAGAGGAATAGGACTTGTTAATAAATTAAGAGCTTATGAACTTCAGGACAGCGGACTTGATACAGTGGATGCTAATATAGCTTTGGGTTTTAGAGATGATATGCGTGAATATTATGAGGCTTATCAAATGCTTAAAAATTTGGGAATTAAGAGCATAAAAATAATGACTAATAACCCAGATAAAATAAAGTATTTGAATAATTACGGACTTGAAATAAAAGACAGAGTGCCTATACAAATAGAGGCTTCAGAGTATGATGCATTTTATTTAAAGACTAAAAAAGAGCGTATGGGACACATACTAGATTAAGATTTCAAATAAAAAACTTGTGAGTGCCTGCTATTCGTAAGAACGGCAGGGCTTATTAACGAACAAGTTTTTTATATATAATGGGAGTTATTCAATGAAAAAAATTATTTTATTTCTTTTAAGCATTAATTTCTTATGGGCATTTCCGCCTAGTGAAGCTAATTTCTTATGGGCATTTCCGCCTAGTGAAGCGTATTTTTCTGAACTTTTAAGCGATAATGGTAAAGTAACAAAAAATACACTTAAAGCCTATAATGTAGAAAGTGGTGGTATAGTTTATTTTGATGGAGAGATTACATTAACAGGAGTTCTTGAAAGAGCTGATAATGAAGATATGGGAGATAATTATACTGCTTTAAGATTTTATCCTGATAATAATGTAAATCTTCCTTTTTTATATGCTTCATCTGAAATGTATTTGGAAAATCAAGGTGCTTCTAAATATGGTGATTCTTGGGATTTTAGCGGCGTTGAATTTGACAGATTGGAATTCGGTGTTTTATTAGAAAATATTGAAGTAAAATTACCAGAACCTTTAAATAAAAGATTTTTAGGTGCTTCTGCGGTAAGAGCTGAAGTA
>NZ_CASEGO010000109.1 GCF_949287625.1 uncultured Brachyspira sp.
AATTATTATAAATATATTGAATATTCATATTTTTTATTATATATTATAAAAGATTAAAATGCAATTTTTTTATTATAAATATTACTTTTTTATTAAAATTAATTTAGAGGAATAAATAATGCATATCCCAAAAGAAAAAATTAAATTAATAGCAGCAGACTTGGACGGTACTTTACTTAACAGCAATAAAGAAATTTCAGAATATAATCAAAAAATAATTAAGAAACTTATTAATGAATATAATATAGATTTTGTATTATCAAGCGGAAGACCTTATGAAGGAATAAAAAATTATAATAAAATTTTAGAAAATAACAATTTATCTATTATTTTTAACGGAGCTTCTATTGCTGATAATAACGGAAAAATAATATTTCAAAAGACTATTGAAGAAGAGGCTTCTAAACAAATAATAGAATTATCAAAAAAATATGATGTATGTATGCATGTTTATAATAACGGTAAATATATAATATCAAAAGAAAACTTCCCTATAAAATCATATGTTCAAAGAGAAAAAACTGTCAATGTAGTTGTAGGGCTTGAAAATACTGATGACTATAATTTTGATAAAATACTAATATTAGGACAAAGAGATATTTTAGAAAAATTAAAAAAAGAAATTGATTCACTAGATAGTGTTCACACTTGTTTTTCAGGGGAATTATTTTTAGAAGCAGTAAATAAAGAAGTAAATAAAGGCAATGCTTTAAAACAGATATGCAAAATGAAAAAAATAGATATAAAAGATACTATAGCTTTTGGAGATAATTTTAATGATATAGAGATGATAGAGTATTCTGGTATTGGTGTTGCTATGGGAAATGCTGAAGAAACTGTAAAACAAAGAGCTGATTATATTACGCTTTCTAATGAAGAAGATGGAGTCGGAAAGTTTTTGAGTGATTTATTTTGTTAATAAAATAAATAAAACTTAGAAAAATAGATTATCAGTAAAAATGATATTTTGTCACTTTTTAGTTTTAATATATTTTATGATTAAATAATTATAAAATATTTTTAATCTAGAGTACATATATATAACAAAATTTAATTAAGATAATAGTATAATTTTTATCTCATAAATTTAAAATTTTTTAGTATAAAAAATGTATAAAGTATGCATATATAGAAATAACTTTATTTTGTTAGATTAAATATATATTTATAATTAAAAAATTTTTATAACTAATTTTGTCAAGTAGTTTAAAAATAAATCTAATATAAAAATATCTATTATTAATAGAAGTTAATAGATAAAAAATAATATTCTATTAACTTCTATATTTTTTAATAATTGTTATTTACAACAGAATGTTATTCTTTGATTTAAATGTTTTTTATTTTGTATCTCATCAGCAAAAGCTACAGCATAATCAGCATAACTAATAGAACTTTCACCTTTTGAATTAAAAAGTAATTCATCAAATCCTATATTGTATTGTCCTGTTTTTTCTCCATCAGCTTGGAAATCAGCAGAAGGTGATACATAAGTCCATAAAACATCTTTTTTATTTTTTAATATATCAAATGATTTTGACATACTTTTTGCAAGAGGTTTGAATATATCAGGAAAAGTTTCACTATCCATTAATTTTTTGCTGCTATCTATATATAAACTTCCAGCTCCTCCAACTACCATAAGTCTTATGTTTGTATTTGCAAGTATATTGCATAAATGCTCCATAACTAATGAATGCTTATCAAGTTCTTTTTCCTCCCACACTCCGAATGCACTTACTACAGTATCGAATTCTTTCAAATCATCTTTTGTCAAATCAAATAAATCTTTTTCTATAACTTTTGCTTTTGAATTATTTATTTTTGTTTTATCTCTTACTATGGCTGTAACATCTAATCCCCTTTCTAATGCCTCATTCATAATTAATTTTCCAGCTTTTCCGTTTGCTGCTATTATTGCAATTTTCATTTCAATTCTCCTTTTTATAAAAATAGTTTCTTTAATTAAAGAATTGTAATAGCTATTATTACAATAATGACAGCATGTTTTAGTTGTAATGTAAAGTATTACAACTAAAATTTTAACTTTTTATATATTCTAATACTTTAGATATATCATCATTTATACATATAGAGCGTTCTTTTAAATTGTCAGGGGCATATGAATCATTTAAATTTACAGATACATAAATAGAGTTTTCATTTTTTAAAGCCATATCCCAAAAAGAATATTTTATTATAGCAGGTGTATTATAACCTACCCCTAATTCTAAAAATAATATATTTTTATTTTTTGCTTCATCTAGGAACTTTTTATATTTATTCATAGAATAATACCAATTATCGTCTTGCACAAAAGTATTATCGCATCTTAAGTTCATTGACATATTGCTGCCGCAATGAGGACATTTTGGTATAAGTTCTTTTGCTATTTTTAAATCTTTTCTTGACTTGACCATTTCTCTTATTTGTTTTTCATTATAAAAAGTTTCTTGTCGGCATGGAACAGAACATTGAAAAAGAGAATAGTCCCCCTGAACTTTAAATAATTTTTCTTTATCAAATTTTGCCTCTTCAAATCTTCCGTCAACATTAGTAGTAATAACAAAATAATTTTTATTTTTTACTATTTCTAATAGGTTTAAATGAGTTTCATCTGCTGGTATATCATATCTATTAACATATACAAGAAGCGAAAAATATCCCCAAAAATCTTCCAAAGTAGGATAATTATAAAATCCAGCACTATACATATCAGTTAAACCATACCTATCTTTATATTCACTAAAATATTTATCAAATCTTTCTCCGTCATAAGAAAATCCTGCAGAAACAGAAAGTCCTGCACCTGCACCTATTAATATATAATCTGATTTCTCTATACTTGATTTTAATTTTTTTATTAATTCTAACTTATCATTCATTTATAATTCTCCTAATTATTTTAAAATATCATAATAAAGCTCATAATCCAAATCTTTAAATACATTAAATACTATCTTTATATCATATTTAGTATTATATAAAAAATCTTTCACAGCATTCACCGCTATCTGAGAAGCCTCTTTATTTGGAAACTTGAACTCACCTGTAGATATGCAGCAAAATGCTATGCTTTTTATATTATTATCTTTTGCCGTTTCTAAGCATGATTTATAACAGTTGTATAAAAGCTCTTCATCTTTTTTTAAAACACTGTTCTGTATTATAGGTCCTACTGTGTGAAGTATATATCTGCTTGGTAAATTAAATGCTTTAGTTATTATACATTTTCCCGTATCCTCAGTTTCTCCTTTCATTATATTATTTAGACATAATCTTAATCTAGTACCAGAAGCACTATGTATAGCATTATCTATGCATTTATGAAGAGGAATAAAACAGCCAAGCATAGAAGAATTAGCCGCGTTAACTACAGCATCTATGTTTAATGTTGTTATATCTCCCTGCCATAAATATAAATTATCTCTTATAGGTTTTATATCTTCTATATTTGTTATTATTTTATTTTTTAATCTTTCCTGTAGATATTCATCTTCTATTTTAAGATACTCTTCGCTTATATTATTAGGAAGTCTTATATTCATTAAATATCTGAAATAGTTATACAGTACTTCTTCATTATTTTCTTCTAATGCCTTTTCTAGTTCTTTATTATATTTATAATTACCTTCTTTAATAAGATAGTCTATTAAAAATAATAATTTATTCATATTTACTCCTAATTGTAACTATTATTATTACAATAATACTATATCCTTATTGTAATGTCAAGTATTACAACTAAATTTAAATTCGTTTATTTAATTTTTTATTTGCATTAAGAAAATAAATATATTATAATTTTTTAATAATTTTAAGGATAATTTAATGAAAATTAGTTCAAGATTTACAATAGCGGTTCATACATTACTTTGCATATTAGAGTTTAAAGATGAAAAAATAACATCAAATTTTATATCAGAAAGTGTTCAAGTTAATCCTGTTATCATAAGAAACATATTAATACAGCTTCAAAAAGCTGATATTATCACTGTAAAAAGAGGAACTGGAGGAATAAGTCTCAATAAAAAAACAGAAAATGTTACATTACTTGATATATTTAATGCTGTAGAAAGCCTAGATAAAGGAAAACTTTTCAGCTTTCATGAAAACCCAAATAAAAAATGTCCTGTGGGAAGTAAAATTAATGAAATACTTCAGCCGAAACTAGATAATGTTCAGCATGCTATGGAAAAAGAACTTAAAAAAACTACTTTAAAAGATATTTATAAAAGTTTATAAAACAAAGTAATGGAAGATTGTAATAATTAGTATTTAAATAATCTCATATATTATAAATCATTTCAAACATACTTATATTTTAGTTAAAAAAAATCTCAAAATTGATTTAGCAATTAATTGACATAATATATTTATTTAGTATAATCTATGTTATGAATATTAATAAATATATTTTAATACATAAATTAGTTAATGCCTCTATACTTATGCTTTTCCCTATAGCAGCTTTTTATATTATAGAGCATAATAATATAAAAACAGGTATATATAGTGCTATTTTTATTATCATTAATGCCATAGAAATATTATTATTTGCTTTATTTATTATTGTATCTTTCAGATGCGAATGGGGTACTAGAAAGCAGCATGCTATTGTAAAAGCCTTAATTTCTTTTTTTATGTATATGGTAATTATTATATTGACAATGATCGCTATTTTTTGATTGATATTTTTCATAATAGGTTTTTTTAATGCAGAAAATTTTAATGTGCATATATACTATTTTTGGGTATATCTTATACCCTTTTATATTTATATCATTTTTTATTATGATGATATTTAATAAGCCTATTAGAAAAGGTGCTTTATCAAGACTTGGGTTTATATATCCTAAAGAAAACAATAAAAATGCTGTTTGGATACATGCTGTAAGTGTAGGAGAAATAGTAGCCGTAAGAGAGATAGTATTTACTTTAATAGATAGAGGATATAATGTTTATCTGTCTACTACTACTGTAGGGGGATATGATATAGCAAAAAAGAATTATGGTGATAAAGCAGAGCTTTTTTATCTTACATTAGATTATCCTCATATGATTAATAAACTTATTAATCTAATATCTCCAGAATATGTTATGATAGCAGAAATAGAAATATGGCCTACACTAATATATTCGCTTCATAAAAAACTTATACCTCTATATATGATTAATGGAAGAATAGGTAAAAAAGAATTAAAAGGATATAAAAATTTTAAATTCTTTTTTAAGCCATATTTCAATATGTACACAAAAATCTTGGCACAAAGCAATATAGATAAAGAAAATATGATTACTATAGGAATGCCTGAAGGACTTATAACAGTTACTGGAAATTTAAAATATGATATAACATATCATGCTGATGAAAAAAAGATAGATGAGTTGGAAAACACTATACCTGTAAACAAATTCGTAATAACAGCAGGAAGTACACATGCTGGGGAAGAAGAATTAATATTAAAAGCAATAGATAAACTCAATTTGAAAGATAAAGTATATATAGTAATAGTTCCAAGGGATATTAAAAGAGGAGAAGATATACAAAAACTTGCAGAAAGATTAAATTATGACTTGCCTCTTTATACTGATTATGAAAAAAGTTCAGAAGATGGAATAATTATAAATACTATAGGCGAATTATTAAATTGGTATAAACTTTCTGACTTAGTTATAATGGGCGGCACATTTATGGGTACTATGGGCGGACATAACATATTAGAAGCAATTTATTTTAAAAAGGCCGTTATAGTTGGCAAGTACATGTATAACTTTATAGAAATTTACGAATATATGAAAGAAGCTGTATTTACCTGCGAAGATAAAGAAAAACTAGCAGATATAATACAGGAAGCATATCAAAATGAAGAACTTAGAAATAATCTGGCAGAAAAAGCGTATGATTTACTTATACAAAATAACGGAGCTTCAAAAAAAACTCTCTCTATTATAGATAAATACCAAGGTATAGTATAACAAAATTTATATTTTCATATTGACTTTTATATATAAAACATTTATTATTAGATAAGGTTTATGAAAGTTTCAGTGGATTAATTTATGCAATATATAAATTTCTATTTTAATAATTCTATATTTTTCAAAAACATTCGTTTATTCTTTCACTTTTTTATCCAAAGTCAATATTCTAAATTATTTCATGTTTCTATCATATTCCATAAACATTTTTTATAAATATTAAGGAGATAAAATATGAAAAAGAACATTATCCTAATCAGTTTATTTCTGATGACATCGGCATTGGCCTATTCGCACTCATTAGGCATAGGACTTTATATTCCATTAGGAGGGAGTATTCCTAGTCTTTATCAAAATAATAATGCAGATCCAGCTTTATTATTAAGTCCGAAATCAGCATTTGAAGTAGGTGTTATATTTCAGCCTAGAGTTTCTTTCAAAATAAGCGAAACAGCAAATCATTATATATCTTTGGGAGTGGATATAGGCTGGTATAGAGATACATTTAAATTTCAAACAACTTCTCAAAACTTTACTCATGAATTTGACAGCCTTATGGCTGGTATTAATTTAGAATGGCGTCCTTTAATATTCCAATTAGGTATAGGTGCAGGTGTTAAACTTCCTTTTTCAGGCTCATACTGGGAAGATAAAAATAATATAAAATTAAGCGGAGGAAATTTCTCAGCAAGATTTAATAATACAGCTATACCTTATGTAAGACTTTATACTGGCATAAATATTACTATCGTAAGCTTGGCATTATATGTTAATTTTGATATACCAAATATGCAGATAAAAGATAACTTAGCTTCATTAGGCAAAGGATATAGTTATCCTGGAAAATTAGGTTCTGTTGATATAGGGGCTCAGATAGGTTTGCATTTCGACATATTTGAATTTGGACAAAATTAATAATTCATATATTTTTTATATATGAATAGAGTGAATTAGTTTTATAGCATTAGGAGAAAAGTATGAAAAAAAACATTATAATAATAAGTTTATTTATGATAACATCAGCATTAGCCTACTCTAACTCTTTAGATATAGGGCTTTACATTCCATTAGGAGGAAGTATACCTAGTCTTTATCAAAACAATAATTTAGATATAACTTCATCATTAAGTCCAAAATCGGCATTTGAAGTTGGAGTTATATTCAATCCTAGAGTTACTTTTGACGTAAATGATTATAATGATGTATCTATAGGTATAGATATAGGTTGGTATAGAGATACATTTAAATTTAAAACTGCTTCACAAAACTTCACACATGAATTTGACAATGTTATGCTTGGTCTTAATTTTAGATGGAGTCCTTCTCTATTTGTATTAGGCATAGGCGGCGGTGTTAAAGTACCATTCAAAGCTAGATATCTTGTAGGAAAAGATGGTGTATCATTAAATGGAGGAAATGTTTCAGCAAGATTTAATAATCCTGTTATACCTTATGTAAAACTTTATGCTGGTATAGATTTAACTCTTGTAAGTTTAGCATTATATGTTAATTTTGATATACCAACTATGCAGATAAAAGATAACTTAGCTTCATTAGGTGCGGGATATAGTTATCCTGGAAAATTAGCTTCTGTTGATATAGGAGCTCAGGTAGGTTTACATTTCAATATATTCAATTTTGGAGAAAATAAATAATAGATTAACTTTTATTAAATAAATCACTATAATTGAAAAAAGTTTTGGGGATATATTTTTATATATCCCCTTTTTAATACTTTCATTATAAAAAAATAAAGTGTAAAAATTTATAAATACCAACATATAGTATAATAAAATCATATACTTTTATATTGACTTTTATATCAAAAACTTTATACTGATACTAGGTTTATAAAAGTTTTATGGAATTAATATATGCATATTTAAAAAGTCATTTATCTTTTTAATTTATTCATTTATTAACTCCCAATCTTTTCAAAAAGAATTATTATAAATTATTACAACATTTTATTTGCTTTAAGGAAAAAATATGAAAAAAATTATTATACTAATTAGCTTACTTATGATGACATCTGTATTAGCCTACTCACACTCCTTAGGTTTAGGTCTTTACATTCCATTAGGAGGAAGTATTCCTAGTCTCTATCAAAACGATAATTTAAATACAACTTCATCATTAAGTCCAAAATCAGCATTTGAAATGGGGGTAATATTTCAGCCTAGAGTGAATTTTAAAATAAGTGCAGCAAGCTATAATTATATATCTTTAGGTTTGGATTTTGGCTGGTATAGAGATACTTTTCAATTTCAAACTACTACAAAAAACTTTACACATCAATTTGACAGTATTATGACTGGAATTAATTTAGAATGGCGTCCTTTAATATTCCAAATAGGTGTAGGATGCGGTGTTAAATTTCCTCTTTCTGGTGCATACTTGGAAAACAACAATGGCATAAAATTAAGCGGAGGAGACTTATACAGCAGATTTAATAATACGATTATACCTTATGTAAGACTTTATACAGGTATAAATTTGGTTGTTTTAAGTTTATCATTTTATGTTAATTTTGATATACCATATTATCAGATAAAATATAACTTAGCTTCATTAGGTGAAGGATATAAATATATCGGAAAATTGGCTTCAGTTGATATAGGGGCTCAAATAGGTTTACATTTAGATATATTTGAATTTGGAGATAATGGAATATAATTTAAGTCTTTATTATTAAAAAAATTATAATATTTCTGTATATATTTTTATATTGACTTTTATATCAAAAACTTTATACTACTATTAGGTTTATAAAAGTTTAATGGAATTAATTTATGCAATATTTAAACACTTATTTATCTTTTCAATTTCTTAAAAAAATAAATATTATAAATTATTACTCAATTTTATCAGCTTTTAAAGGAAGAAAAATGAAAAAAGTATTATACTAATTAATATATTTATAATGACATCATCATTAGCATATTCTAATAATTTCGTAATGAGTTTATATGTTCCATTAACTGGAATCCATCCTAGTTTTTATCAAACTGGTATCTTATCGGACTATTTAACAGAACAGGCAGAATCTGCATTTGAAGCAGGCGTTATATTTCAGCCGTCAATATATTTTACGATAGACAAATTACATTATATAGTATTAGGAGTAGATTTTGGTTGGTATAGAGATACTTTTAAATTTTATAACAATTATCAAGACTTTACACATGAATTTGATAGTATTATTACTGGACTTAGTCTTGAATGGAGGCCTTCAATATTCCAAATAGGTATAGGAGGCGGTGTTAAAGTTCCTTTATCTGGTAAATATTCAATAGGAGACAATTATACATTATTAGATTACAAGACTTTATCATCAAGATTTAATAATCTAGTTATACCTTATGTAAAATTTTATACTGGTGTAAATTTCTTTTTAGTAAGTTTATCATTCTATGTTAATTTTGACATACCAACAATATAGATAAAGAATAATTTGGCTTCATTAGGTGAAGGATATAAATATATCGGAAAATTAGCTTCTGTTGATATAGGTGCTCAAATAAGTGTACATTTACCTATTATAGAATTTGTTAAAAAGAGTGATTATTATGATATTAGAAATAGAATTAAAAGATAGGCTTTATAAATTTTATGCAGTTAATTTAATATTTAGAATTTTATTTATATATACCTAAACAAATATAGTTTGTCAAAAAATAATTTTTTTAAATTTTGATATTTGCGGGGCTTTGCCCACCACGCTGTGTGCTACGCAACACCCCAGTTCTTTTGTGACGCTGTCCGCCTTCGGTGCGGCACAAAGAACCATACGCTGTACGCCTATGACGAAAAGACTGCATTTTTAGACCAAATTTCGGGTATTACCATACGTTTAATACATATCTTTAAAGTATAAAGTTCTAGTAATTGCGTTTTTTGCAACTTTTTTGTGCGGCAAAAAAGTTGATAATTCTATATAATGTACATCAGTTGACAAAATAAAATCGTTCCAGTATATACCTAAACAAATACAGTTTGTCAAAAAATAAATTTTTTAAATTTTGATATTTGCGGGGCTTTGCCCCACACCCCAGTTCTTTGTCAAAAATTAATTTTTAAATTTTAGTATTTGTTGGGACTATAACACACACTCTGCAGACTTATCAAAAGTTTTTATCTTTCTAATACTCTTCTAAAAAAGTAAATTACTGCAGTTTTATAAGTTTTAAATATACAGAGTTTTCATAAAAAATCAGTTAATAAAAAGCTAATGCATAATCTTTTAGCTTTGTAAAATAATATCATATTTAAAATAATTATAAAAAATTATAAATAAGTTTTTAAGTATTTTAAAAACAAAGATAATAAACATTTATAAAAATATCATTTTAATAATTCTTCATAAATAGTATTAAAATCTGTAATTTTCATATTATGCCTCTATTAATATTTAATACCTTATATGAAGTAAATATCATTTAAGAATAAATATCAAAAAAATAAAATTTGTATTGATTTTTTCAGATTAGTAATTTATAATAAAATAAATTTATAAATACATTTAAATTTAAATTTAAATGTATTTAAACATTTAAAT
>NZ_CASEGO010000110.1 GCF_949287625.1 uncultured Brachyspira sp.
ATAGGTATTCCTTTGGGGTTATTTATAGCAATTTAAATTATAAGGAATACCTTCTTTTTTTAAAATAAAAGTGTGCAATATCTATGGCTCTTAAACAATTTAAAATAATATTATCACTTGAAAAATATACCATTTTGCAATATAATTTTTGACATTAAAAATATGTAAACTAAATTTTAATATTTTAATAAAAATTAATAGTATCTATCAAACAAACTACGGAGTGTTAATCATGGAATATAATTTTACTACCATTGAAAAGAAATGGCAGAAATTCTGGAAAGATAATAATTCTTTCAAAACAGTATCTAAACCTACAGATAAAAAATATTATGTACTTGAAATGTTTCCTTATCCGTCTGGTAAAATGCATATGGGGCATGTTTCTAACTATACTATAGCCGACTCTATAGCTAGATACTATAGGCTTTTAGGATATGATATATTACATCCAATGGGCTGGGACGCTTTTGGTATGCCTGCAGAAAATGCTGCTATAGAACATAAAACTCACCCTGCAGAATGGACTTTAAAAAATATAGCTAATATGAAAGAGCAGCTAAACTTGCTTGGATATTCTTATGATTGGGATAGAGAAGTTACCACTTGTTTACCTGACTACTATAAATGGGGACAATGGTTTATATTAAAAATGTATGAGAAAGGACTTTTATACAGAAAAGGCGGAGATGTTAACTGGTGCGATCATTGTAATACAGTTCTTGCAAATGAACAGGTTACTCCAGAAGGCACTTGCTGGAGATGCGACGGAGAGGTTACTAAAAAGAAACTCGAACAATGGTATATAAAAGTTACTGATTATGCAGAACAATTAGATGCAGACTTAAAATTACTTGAAGGATACTGGCCTGATAATGTTATAGCTATGCAGAAAAACTGGATAGGAAGAAGTGTTGGTGCTTATGTTAATTTTACTTTAGATGACGGTAAAGATTTTCCTATATTTACAACTCGTCCAGACACTATTTATGGTGTTACTTATATGGCTATAGCTTGGAACTATGACGGACTTTTAGATATGTGTACTGATGAACAAAAAAGTGCAGTAGAAGAGTTCATAAAGAAATCTGCTAAAATAGATCAAAAAACGGATTATGAAAAAGAGGGTGTATTTACTGGAAGATATGTTATTAATCCTTTCAATAAAGAAAAAGCTCCTTTATACGCCGCTAATTTCGTTTTGGCTGAATACGGAAGCGGTGCTGTAATGGCTGTTCCTGCTCATGACCAAAGGGACTTTGAATTTGCTAAAAAATATAATATACCTGTAAAAGTAGTTATACAGAATGCTGATAATTCTTTGAAAGCTGAAAACATGACTGAAGCATATACTGAAGACGGAGTGGTTGTTAATTCAGATATTTTAAATGGGCTTTCTACAAGAGAAGCTATTAAAAAAGCTATAAGCTATGCATCAGAAAAAGGTTTCGGCAGCGAAAAAGTACAATACAAACTTAGAGACTGGCTTATATCAAGACAAAGATATTGGGGCAATCCTCTTCCTTTTGTACATTGTGAGAAATGCGGAATTGTTCCAGTGCCTGAAAGTGAACTTCCTATAACTCTTCCTATGGATATTGAGTTTACAGTTGGAGATAACCCTCTTAAAAAATCTGAATCATTTGTTAATACCACTTGTCCTAAATGCGGAGGCAAAGCAAAAAGAGAAACTGACACTATGGATACATTTACCTGCAGTTCTTGGTATTATGCAAGATACACTGATGCTCATAATGATAAAATGCCTTTTGACTCTGCTATAGCTAATGCTTGGCTTGGAGTGGATCAGTATATAGGAGGTATTGAACATGCTTGTATGCACCTTTTATATTCAAGATTCTGGTACAAGTTTATGAGAGATATAGGACTTATTAAAGGAGATGAACCTTTTAATAAACTTTTAACTCAAGGTATGGTTTTATCAAATAGCTATGAATCAAGAGAGTTAAAAAAATTCTATACTCAGGAAGAGATGAATAATAAAGCATATGAAAAAGACGGTATAAAAAAAGAAGACATTATAGTAAAAATGGAAAAGATGTCTAAATCAAAAGCTAATGGAGTTGATCCTGCTGAGATTATAGAGCTTTTCGGTGCTGATGCTGTTAGAATATTTGTTATGTTTGTTGCTCCGCCTGAAAAAGATAAAGAATGGTCTGATGAAGGTGTTAAAGGTTCTGCAAGATTTTTAAACAGAATTTGGAACTTATTTCTCAAATACAAAGATGAAGAAGCGTTCAAAAATAATAAATCATTTGATTATAATAACTTATCAAAAGAAGCAAAAAGTCTTTACAAAAAATATCATAAGACTATAAAAAAAGTTACAATAGATATTAAAGACAGATTCCATTTTAATACTGCAATTGCTGCTTTAATGGAGCTTTTAAATGATATGTCATCAATAAAATTAAACGGCGATGATGAATATGCTATGTTTAAAGAAGTCATAAGAGGATATTTAATACTTCTTAATCCTATAGCTCCTCATATAACAGAAGAGCTTTATCAGATACTAAACTTTGGTAAGATGATACTTGAAGAAAGCTGGGTTGAACATAATGAAGAGTACTGCAAAGACGATGTATTTGAATTAGTATTTCAAGTAAATGGAAAGATAAGAGACAGAGTAGAAGCTGATGTTAATATAAGCGAAGATGATGCTAAAACTCAGGCACTATCAAGCGAAAAAGTAAAACAATTTACAGACGGCAAAAACATTGTTAAAGTAGTTTATGTTAAAGGTAAACTTGTAAACATAGTAGTAAAATAAAAATATAATTACTAAAAAGAATATAAAAAGAGTATGGACTTAAAAAATCCGTACTCTTTTTTTAGATTTAATTACATCCCCGCCCTTTATTTTTTATTGTTTTATTTTCACATTTTCATTTTTATTATTTTTTATAGTCTAATTACAAATTAAGGCACCCACCCAAGCGTATATTAAATTAAAAAATATTCCTCTACACACGGTAAGCCGAATCTTATATATACTGAAAATTTTTAAGTTTGTCAATTTTTTTATTCAACTTTTTCCCGCCGCACGCCATACTTAACAGTACTTCCTTCGGTCGCAGGCGGACAGCGTCACAAAAGAAGTAGGGTCTGGCACGACTGTGTGCTTCGCAGCAAAGCCCCAGATATTAAAAAGAAAATATAATTTTATTTTTGACAAAATATAGTTGTTTAGGTATATATAATTATAACATAAATAATTTTTTATATTTTAAAATTTTATTTACATCCCCACCCTTTATATTTCATTGTTTTATTTTAACATTTTAATTTTTATTATTTTTATAGCCTGATTACAAATTAAGGCACCCACCCAAGCGTATATTAAATTTAAAAATATTCCTCTACGCACGTTAAGCTGAATTTTATATATAATCAGAATTATAATTCATAATTAGCTTATATCTATAATTCCGTTTAACGTGCGTTGCGAATACTTCAAATTTAAATAAAGCTAGGGCGGGCTTTATTGATAACAGTAAAAGTTTATAAATGATAAAATAACAATAATAACAAATAAAAACTATAATATAAAATGGGCGGGAGTTAGAATAAAATTTTATTAAAAAATTAATAGAAAAAATATTGACTCTGGAGTTTACTTTAATGATATAATTATATAAACTTATGAAGGAGATAAAAAATGAAAAAAGCTATATTAATAACTATACTATCAATATTGTGTGTAATGTCATGCAATAATTCATCAAATGCTCAAACAAGCATAAATACAGAAAATAATAATATATTACAAAGTCAAAATAATTCTTCAAATGCAATGTATAATCAGAATCTTAAAAAAACCCCTATTAATATACAAACCAATGCAAACGGAAGGGTAAAATCAAGAGGATTTGCAGCAGTTTCTGCCAATATGGATTTTAAATATCATGAGTTTACAAGGCATGCTGTCGGAGAAAATGATGTGCTAATAGAAATACTTTATGCTGGAATATGCCATAGTGATATACATGTAGTTGAAGGAAAATCAAGCAGTACTCCTTTAGTAGTAGGACATGAAATAGCAGACAGAGTTATACAAGTAGGGAGTAAAGTAACAAAGTTTAAAGTTGGTGATTTTGCTGGTGTGGGCTGTATGGTAAACTCATGCGGACAATGAGAGCTGTTTGGATAATTTAGAACAGTATTGTTTAAATAGAGCAGTTTATACTTACGGTTCAAGAGATAGATTCCATGGCAATGAGATAACTCAAGGCGGATACTCTGATAATATAGTAGTGTCTGAAAACTTTGCAATACTTATACCAGATAATGCCGAACTTGATAAAGTCGCTCCGCTTCTTTGTGCAGGTATTACCACTTATTCGCCTATAAAAGCTATGAATGTAAAAAAAGGAGAAAAAATAGGTATTGCAGGATTTGGCGGACTTGGGTCTATGGCTGTAAAATACGCTGTAAAACTAGGTGCTGAAGTAACAGTTTTTGACATCACAGAAGATAAAAGAGATGATGCTTTAAATATGGGAGCAGTAAAATATGTTAACGTAAATAATGCTGATGACTTAAAAAATGTTAATAATACTCTTAATTATATAATAAGTACCATACCAGCATATTATGATGTTAATATGTACATGCGTATGCTTAAAAGAGGAGGTACTATGTGTTTATTAGGACTTCCTAGAACTTCCAAAATGCCTACACTTACAGCTATGATAGGTCAGCATGGCAGTAAAAAATTATTTGGTTCATTGATAGGCGGAATAAAAGAAACTCAGGAAATGCTTAACTATTCTATAGAAAATAATATTTACCCTAGCGTAGAAATAATAAAAGCAGATGCTCAAACTATAAAAGAAGCATACAGAAAAGTTATAGACGGAAAAGTAAAATTCAGATATGTAATAGATATGCGTACTATAAATAAATAAAAATGATTTTGTACAATAAATATTAATAAAAAATAAAGTCTGCCCGTATAAATTTTTATATTTCTATTTTTAATAATTATTAATCTAGTACCTAAATAACTATGATTTGCAAAAAATTAACTTTTTGTAAATTATAGTGTTATAAGAATTTTCATTACAGAAAAATAACTTAGCTTGAGTAATTATTAAATATTATGATAACTATTAATTGAAATTTTATTATTTTGATATAATATTATTCAATTAATCATTAACGTATTCAAATAATAAAGAGGAAATATATGCAAAACAATATAGATAAAGTTTTAATACTAGATTTCGGCTCACAATTTACTCAGCTTATTACAAGAAGAATAAGGGAATTAAATGTTTATTCAGAGATTCACCCCTTTCATGTTTCGATAGATTTTATAAAAGAATTTGATCCTAAAGCGATAATACTTTCCGGAGGTCCTTCTAGTGTATATGAAGAAGATGCCCCTAAAATTGATAAAGCATTATTTGAATTAGGTATTCCAATACTTGGTATATGCTACGGTATGCAGATAATAGTATATTCTATGGGAGGAAAAGTTGAAAGTGCAGAAAAACGCGAATATGGAAAAGCAGAAATAGAAATTACTAATCATGAAAGTATATTCAAATCATTTGACAAAAAAAATATAGTATGGATGAGTCATGGAGATAGCATTAAATCTATACCAGAAGGTTTTGAACTTATAGCAAAAACCCCTAATACAGAACTTGCTGCTATAGAAAATAAACAAAAAAATATCTATGCTATACAGTTTCACCCAGAGGTTGTTCATACAGAAAACGGTATAAAAATTATAGAAAATTTCCTTTTTAATATTTGTAAATGCGAAAAAAATTGGAATATGGGCTCTTTTATAGAGTATGAGATAAAAAGAATAAAAGAAAAAGTAGGAGATAAAAATGTAATACTTGGTCTTTCTGGAGGAGTTGATTCTTCAGTGGCTGCTGTATTAATAGAAAAAGCTATAGGAAAGCAGTTAAAATGCATATTTGTAAATAACGGACTTTTAAGAAAAGATGAAGACAAAAAAGTAGTAGAAGTATTCAGAGACAATTTTAATATTGATTTGATATATGTTGATGCTTCAAAGAGATTTTTGGACAAATTAGCAGATATTACAGACCCAGAGCAAAAAAGAAAAATAATAGGTCATGAATTTGTAAATGTATTTAATGATGAAGCTAAAAAGATAGAAAATGTAGGATTTTTAGCACAGGGTACTCTTTATCCAGATGTAATAGAGAGTGTATCATTAAGGGGAAGCTCAGCAGTTATAAAAAGCCATCATAATGTAGGCGGACTTCCAAAAGATATGAAATTTGAACTTTTAGAGCCTTTCAGAGAATTATTCAAAGATGAAGTTAGAGAGATAGGTTTAGAATTAAAATTACCAGAAGATATAGTATACAGACAGCCTTTTCCCGGACCTGGTCTGGCCGTTAGAATACTTGGAGACATTACAGAGGAGCGGGTAAAAATACTTCAGGAAGCTGATGATATAGTGGTAGATGAAATAAAAAAGGCAGGACTTTACAGAAAATTATGGCAGTCATTTGCAGTTCTTCTTCCAGTAAAAAGTGTTGGAGTTATGGGAGACGGCAGAACGTATGAACAGGTTTGTGCAGTTAGAGCAGTAGAAAGTGTTGATGCCATGACTGCTGACTGGGCTAAAATTGATTATAATGTATTAGGTATAATATCAAACAGAATAATAAATGAAGTTAAAGGTATTAACCGTGTTGTTTATGATATATCCTCAAAACCGCCTGCAACAATAGAATGGGAATAAAAAATAAAATAAACTTTACGGAGCTGTTATTTTTTAATAGCTCCATTTTTTATATATAAAACTTCTTTTAATACCAATTTATAATAATAATTTTGAATTATATTTATTGAAAGTTTAAATAAACTTGAAATTTATCATACATATATTTTGATTTATTAGGGACTTTAATAAATGCAATTTAATTCATCTAGTAATATATAAAGCAAATTTTTTATATAACTCATAAGAACCGCCTACTCTAATATACAATATAATAAACTTATTTTTATTTAATATTTTTATATATACTGGAATGATTTCATTTTGTCAACGGATGTACATTATATAGAATTATCAACTTTTTTGCCGCACACACCATACCTAACGGTACTTCCTTCGGTCGCAGGCGGAAAGACGTCATAAAAGAACTGGGGTTGCCGAAGGCACGCAGAGCGGGCACGACTGTGAAGCCCTGCAAATATTTTAAATTTAAAAAATTAATTTTTTGACAAACTATAGTTGTTTAGATATATATTGTAAAAATAAACTATTAAAAAGAGTTTATAGTCCAGCTACAAAGATACATGTGTGTAGATAGTAATTAGTACAATGATGTAGTTAAAATATATATAACTATAAACAAAAAATAATTTTATGACTTTTATAATCAGGAATTAATTTTAGAAAAAGCTAATCAAAAATTAAGAAAATATAATAATTTTTTGCAACTATAAACTCATATACTCTGCTTTAAATTATAGTACTCATATGCTATCATTCAAGAAATTAACTAATACTTAAATACAATATCTCTAACTACTATGCAAAATAAAAAAACAAAATGTCTTGATAAAAATATAAGAATGCTGTATCATTTTTAGTATAAAATCGGGGAGCTTGAAAAGGCTGAGAGGAAGTTTACATAATATTTTGTTATTAAAACTTCGACCCTTATAACCTGTTTGGGTAATGCCAGCGTAGGGAATTATCTCTTTTATATAATTTCTTAAAATTAATAAAATGGGACCTTTTCTAAAGTTGGTCTTGTTTTATTAAAAAATATCAAGCAAGACTAAAAATTTCAATAAAACAAAACAAACGGCGTTATAAAAATCTCTATTTTTATTTATAATCTAAAGGAGCTTTTTATGACTTCAGCACAAAAATTTTTTATTCTATTATTTTTATTTGTATCATTCATATCTTGTAAAAAACAAACAAAAAATATCAAAGATGAAATCACTGTAAATTTGGGATATGAACTCAATACTATAGACCCAGCCTTAAATGACGAAACTTACGGATATATTTATATTAATCATGCCTTTGAGGGACTTCTTAATAAAGATATAAACGGCAATATTGTAGGAGGCGTTGCTGAAAGTTTTGATATAAGCGATGACAAACTAACATACACATTTCATTTGAGAGATAATGCTAAATGGAGCGATGGTAAAAAAGTAACAGCTGATGATTTTTTATATTCTTATAGAAGAGCAGCAGATCCGAAAACAGCTTCACCATTGAGCTATTTAATTGAATATATAAAAAATGCTAAAGACATAATAAGAGCCAAACAAAGTGTAGAAAATCTAGGAGTTAAAGCAGTAGATGAAAATACATTAGTAATAGAACTAGAAGAGCCTACAATATATTTTACTGATTTACTTGCATCAGGAGGCGTATATATGCCTGTAAGAAAAGATATAATAGAAAAATACGGAGATGATTGGACTTGGAATCCTAATACTTATATAGGTAATGGTGCTTATAAAATGACAGAAAGAAAACCTGATGAAAAAATAGTTTTCGAAATTAATACTAATTATTGGAATTATACAAATCAAATTGCTAAAAAAATAAATTTTGTTTTGATAGCCGATGAATATATTTCACTTAATGCTGTAAGAACAGGAGATGTTGATTTTTCTATAAATGCTCCTCCTATAGGAGAGATAGAAAACCTTATAAAAGAAAATCTAATGGCAGTAAGCGATATTATAGGCACTTATTATATAGACTTAAATACTAAAGATAAAACACTGTCTGATAAAAGAGTAAGAAAAGCATTATCACTAGCAATAGACAGAAACTATATAGTATCAAATATAGGATATGGTAAATTAATAGCTGCAGAGGCATTTGTACCTCCAGCAGTAAAAGGACTTGAAAAATCATTCAGAGAAGAAAGCAGTAATTATATAATAGCGAATAATTATAATCAAAATGTTGAAGAGGCAAGAAAATTATTAGCTGAAGCAGGATACCCAAACGGAGAAAACTTTCCTATATTAGAGTTAAAAGTATCATCAGGATTTTATACTACAGTTATGGAAGCAGTACAGCAAATGTGGAAAGAAGCACTTAATATAGAAGCGGCTGTAAGAACAGAAGAATCAAAAATAACTTTGCCTTTTAGAGAATCTGGAAATTATCAAATGGCAAGAACAAGCTGGACAGGCGATTATAATGATCCTCTTACTATGCTTCAGATTATGACAAGCGACAGCGATATAAATTACGGAGGCTTTTCTAATGAAAGATACGATTCTTTAATAGATTTTGCTATTACTGCCACAAATGCAGAGAAGCGAATGGAGGCATTAAAAGAAGCAGAAGCAATACTTTTTGAAGAAGTACCTATTATACCTTTTATATATAGAACTGACTTTTTAGTAGTTAATCCTAAATTAAAAAATTATATTGATGAGCCTTTGGGCAGATATAAGTTTAACTACGCATATATAGAAGAATAATATTTAAAAATTTAATAACTAATAATTTATCACAAAAGGAGAATAAAATGAAATTTTCAGAAATGGTTTGGAAAAAAAATGAAAATCTATATAAAAAAATAATTGATATGCCATTTAATAAAGAACTTATGGAAGGAACTTTGAATAAAGAAAAATTTGCCTATTACATAGAACAAGACAGTCTATATTTAAAATACTACTCTAAAGTATTAGCAACAATATCCTCAAAAATAAATAATAATGCAGATTATGCTATTGCTTTTTTAAAATCATCTATGAATGCCTATATAGTAGAAGAAGAAATTGTACATAAATATTTCAGAGACACTTTTAAATTAAAAAATACAAATAAAATTACAACTGCAAATCTAGGTTATACCTAAACAAATATAGTTTGTCAATTTTCAAACAGATGAAAATTCTCTGCTAATGCTATTGATAGTTCTTTTTTCCACTTATTACTTTTATTTCTA
>NZ_CASEGO010000111.1 GCF_949287625.1 uncultured Brachyspira sp.
AAAATGCTTCTTTAGTTACTGAAGCTACTTCTGCATCAGAATCATTATTAAATGAGGCTAATGAACTTATTAAAGCAATAGAATATTTTAAATTAAAAAATAATTAAGAAGTATATATGGATTAATTTAGCATGATAATAGTATCATACTAAATTAAAAATATTTTATATTATTATAGTTTTTTCTCGTATAGAGCCTCTATTTTATCCTTGTATGCTTCTGTAACATTGGCTCTTTTTATTTTTAGAGACTGTGTGAGAAGTCCGTTTTCAATAGTAAACTCTTCATCAGTTATAATAATTTTTGCTATAGCTTCATAAGGTCTGAAACCATTTTTATAATTAATAAGTCTGTCTAATTCTTCTCTTATAAGTTTATAAACTTCTTTCGAAGAGGCAAGATTTTTTTCATCGCAGGCAATCTTTTCTTTATCAAAATGGTATTTAATATTTTCTTTATTGATAACCACTATTGCACCAGCAGATGCTTTATCCTGACCTACAAGCATTATCTGCGATATATAGCTTGATTCCAGAGCTTTATTTTCTATAGGCTGAGGCTCTACATTTTCACCAGTAAGAAGAACAATAGTCTCTTTAGCTCTTCCTGTTAAAACTATTTCTCCTTCCTGAGTATATGTTCCTAAATCTCCTGAATTGAAGAAATCATCTATTTTTGCCTTTGCAGTTAATTGAGGATCTTTATAATATTCTTTAAATATATTTGGTCCTTTAATCCAGCAAACTCCCATAACTCCGTCTTTGCATGAATTACCGTCTTTATCTCTAATTTCAATTTTAACTTCCGGTATAGGAGATCCGCATGTTCCTCTGTAATTTTTGTACGGAGATCTTAATGTAACTACCGGAGAAGTTTCAGTTATTCCCCAGCCGACTACTAGGTTTATACCTACTGCCTCAACAAAATCTTCAATATACATAGGCAATGCTCCTCCTCCTGATATTGTAAGGCGTATCTTTCCTCCTGTTAATTCCATTATTTTGCTGTATACCATTTTTTTAGCTATTTTATGAAATATAGGGTCAAACATTCCTATGCTGTATTCTGCTTTTTTATCCTCTATTTTTTCATCTCCAATAAGATAAACTAAATTATTCTTATACCTTACACTTCTTATATAACTTATAGATCTTTTTATTATAAATTTAATGAACTTCTTTAGAAAAGCATTTTTTCTGTCTATATTTTTCATTACAGTATTATATATATTAACCCATATGGCAGGTACTGAAATAAATATATCAGGTTTTTCTTCGGTAAAATCATTTTTTAAATATCTTTTATTTGTTATAGCAGTAAAACAGCCTGTTATAGCAGTTACATATGATATTGTTCTTTCATATATATGCCATATAGGAAGAATAGTTAAAAGTTTTTCTCCTGATTTTAATTTTATTATATCCGGGAGCACTCTCACATTATGAAGTATATTTCCATGAGTGAGTATTACTCCTTTAGGTTTTCCTGTTGTTCCTGAAGTATATATTATAGTTGCTGTTCTTTCATTTGTTAATTTGGCTGCTTTTTTTATAACGAACTCTTCATCGCCTTTTAAATGTTCCTCTCCAAGTTCTTCAAATTTATCAAAAGCATATATATTATTTTCTGGATCATGCATAGAACTGTCAAGAAAAACTATTAATGATAAATCTTTATGATGTTTTTTTATTTTTTCAAATACATATTTATTTTCTACAAGTACGGCTTGAGCTTCACTGTGTTCTATTATATAGTTTAACTCATCAGAAGTGGAATCTATACCTCTAGGTACATCAGCAGAACCTAATGCTAATAGTGCCATATCGGATACAAACCATTCTATTCTGTTTTCAGAAAATATAGCCACATGTTTTTGTGCCAATCCTTTTACTTCAAATGCTTTTGCTATTGCATTTATTTTATCATAAAGTTTTTTATATGTAATTGTAACTTTTTCATCATTATTATTTCTATATCTATATGCAGGACTTTGCGGCATGTTCTGTACTGTTTCAAAAAAAGCACTAGGTATAGATGTATAATTTCTCATAAAATCTCCTAATTAATTATAACTATTTTGTATATAAAAATGAGTAGTGAATTATAACTATAATACATATTGAAAATATTACAAGTACTTTACAATGTATTTTATCATATTTTCACTGTATGATAATACTGTAAAATTATGTATTGATGACTTTGATAATTCTAAAAATTTTTCTTTTATTTCTTTATCTTTATATGACAGCAACATAGCTTTATAAATTTCTTCTATATTTTCTGTATTACAGCTTATAGAATAGTCCTTAACAGCCTCATAAACTCCAGACTTATTTGATATTATTGATATGCAGGAGCAGTATAATGCCTCTATAACCGTAAGTCCGAATGGTTCATTCACAGCTGGCATTACTAGAGCGTAGCTTTTATTTAATAATTCTTTTTTTTCTTCTTCTGATACAAAACCTTTAAATATTATATTATTTTCTAAATTAATTTTTTTTACAAAGTTTTTTAAATATTTTTCATGCCTTCCTTTTCCAGCTATAATAAATTTCAAATCTTTATTATCAATATTTTCTAATAATATTTTAAAAGCTGATAATGCATTTTCTATATTTTTCGGCTTTTCTATTCTTCCTATATATAAAAAATGTTCGCTTTCTTTTATCTCCATAAAATCAATATTTGATGTAATACATGGGTATATAACTTCAGCTTCTCTATCATAAACTCTTTTAATACTTTCTTTAGTTCTTATACTGTTTGATATTATATAATCTATTTTGCTTACTCCAAGTCTGTCTAAATGCATAGTGTATCTTGCTATTATATCCAAAGTTTTTTGAAGTTTTTTATAGCTTTCATCATCATATCCGTAAAGCCTTACGCTTGGCTCATGGCAGTACCAAAAACTTTTAGGTAATTTTATATTATTTTTTTTAGCATAATCGTATGCAAGTCCGAAAAATATTGCAGCTGGGAAATTGTGTATTAAAACTGCATCATACTTTTTTAATTCATTAGTTAAAAATTTAGATGTTTTATTAAATAAAAAAGGGTTTAATGTAATATCTGTTTTTATTTGCTTTATATAATCTGGCACATTATCTCTTAATCTGTAGGTATAAATTACAGTCTCTATACCAATACTATGCCAATACTCAGCACTTGATAATATTACATTTTCAGCTCCGCCATTGTATCCGAATGTAGGGTGAAGTACAGCTATTTTTTTTATATTGTAATTATTCATATATCAATAATAATTTATTTTTTATAATCTTACAAGCAGAATTTATTGTTGATTTTTTTTATATTAATTATATTATATATTTATATACACGTATAATCTTACATATTAAGGAGCAAAAATGAAAAATATATTTATTTTGATGATTATTATTTTTTCTATTATTATTTCATGTAATAATGCTAATTCAAATAAGGAAAATGATATGAATAATTTTACAATGTCAACAAATGAAGATGGAAGTATAATATTTGAACAAAAAAATATTACTTACAATATTGATTATAATCCTGATGTTGTTTATGCAAGTAAAGATAATATAGATTTAACTCTTCAGATATTTGTTCCAAGACTTCTTAAAGTTGATGCTAATGCAAGATATCCGCTAGTAATTGAAATAAAAGGTTCAGCATGGAAAAAACAGAATGTATATAAAAATGCAGCAGCAATGGCAGATTTTGCTAGAAGAGGTTATGTTGCAGCAATAGCAGAGTACAGACCAAGCGACATTGCAGTTTTTCCAGCACAGATTGAAGATGCAAGAGATGCTGTTAATTTTATGATAAATAATGCTGATAAATATAATGCAGATACTAATAATATATTCGTTTGGGGTGATTCTTCAGGAGCACATACTGCCTTATTTACAGCAATACCTTTAAATGAAAATGACAATACAATACCTAATATTAATGCAATAATAGCTTATTATCCTCCTACCGATTTGCTTGAGATGAGAAATGATCCTTTAGGCTCAACTACTGGAGATGCCGATAGTCCAGAAGGTATTTTGATTGGCAGAAAAAATGTTTATGATTTTCCAGAAGAGGCTAAAAGAATAAGTCCTTATTATGAGATTTCAAAAGTTAGTAATATGCCTCCTATATTCTTGGCACATGGAACGGCTGATAGTGTTGTTCCTTTTAATCAAAGTAAGATTTTAGCTGATAAGTTAAAAGAAGAAAACAGAGTATATGAGTTTTATGCACTTAAAAATGCTGACCATGGAGATTGGCAGTTTTGGACTAAAGATATGTTTGACTTAGTTGAGAAGTTTATGAACAAATACAAAAAATAATTTTTTATTAAAGTTTTAACTATACTGTAATTATAAAATATTTTTGCAGTATAGTTTTTTTTTCATCATATATCATTGACAAATTAATATAAATAAAATATAATGTTATCTATTATGAATATCAAAACTCAAAACTCAAAACTCAAAACTCAAAACTCAAAACTCAAAACTCAAAACTCAAAACTCAAAACTCAAAACTCAAAACTCAAAACTCAAAACTCAAAACTCATTAATATACTATAAAATATATTCTATTTCTTATAGTATAAATCTTCTATTGTCATTGCAGGACTTAGTTTTAATAAAGATTTTATTAGACAATCAATTTCTGCTTTCAATTAATTATTTGATTATAAAAAATAAATTAATATTTTTTTCGGTTTACTTTGAAAATAAAAAAATAATAACTCTTTTAAGCCAATATATAATTTGATGAATATTCCTTTAATACAAATAATACAAATATTTTTTAATAATTATAAAATTAAAGGAGTTTTTATGTACTTAGCACCTGTAGGCTTAGTAGTTTATAATAGAATTGAACATACAAAAAGAGTTATTGAGGCTTTAAAGAAAAATACTTTGGCTTCAGATACTGATTTATATATATTTTCAGATGCACCTAGTAAAAAAGAAGATGAAGCATCTGTTTATGAGCTTAGAGAATATTTAAAAACCATAAATGAAGGATTTAAAAATGTTTATATATATGAAGCTCAAAAAAATTTAGGTATAAAATATTCCACTGTTAATGCTGTAAACACAATATTTGAGCATCATGAATATTTCATAGGTTTGGAAGATGATATTGAAACAAATAAACATTTTCTTGAGTTTATGAATAATGCTTTGAATTATTATAAAGATGATGAAGATATTATGGCTATAACAGCATTCTCACATAAACATGCTACTAAAAATCATAAACATGATGTTATATTTACATACGCTTTTCATAGTTGGGGCTGGGGTACTTGGAGGAATAAATGGAATAATATAAATTGGGATACTTGCGATACTTCTTGGTATAATAAAAGTATTAAGCATAAAATATTAGGAGGAGTTTTTTCTTGGTTTCATTTACTTGCTATAAAAAAGTCTGTTAAGGATAATCTTTATGTTCAAAATAATTTATGGGATATTTATTATTCATTTACAATGTATAAAAATAAAAAATTATGTATTTGGCCTTCAAAAAAATCTTTTACAAATAATTTTGGTTTTGATGGTACGGGCTATCATAAATTTAATTTTCATCATGGATACTTTGAAAAAAATTTATATGATGATAATATGAATATAGAGTTTTCATCTGATAAAAAAATGAATTTCTTTGAGTATCTAATCATATCAATAAAGATTGGTATATTTAGCTGGGCAAACGGATTTATAACTATGTTTTTAAGTAAATTTTTTAAAAGATAAAAAATATCATAACTTAAATCTTTGCCCACTTTTCTACTTTTATAACCCAAGCATTAGTTTGACTTGCAGCTTCAAGTCCTACTTCGCTGTCTTCAAATATAATGCTTTCCTCTTCTTTTACATTAAAATGATTGATACATTTAAAAAATATTTCTGGGTGAGGTTTTTTATTTTGTATATCATTTCCTGTTAATACTAAATCAAATAATTTTTCAAGATAGAATTCTTTTAATATAGCATAAACTCCTTTCGGAGAGGAAGTTGTTGCTAATGCTGTATATTTAGATTTTTTTTTACTGTCAATTAGTATTTCCAACATCAGAGGATGAATATTAACCATATTCAAATTTTGTAAGTATATATCTTCTTTTCTGTTATGTATTTCTTCTATAAGTTCATTATTTTTATTTTCATCATCTGTAAGTTTATTGTTTAATTTTAAAATATTATTTGTGAACGTTTTATAATGAAGCCCAAAACATTTATTGTAGTAATAATCTTTATCTAATTCTATGCCGTATTCTTTAAAAGCGTTGCTGTATGAGTAGTAATGCAAATTTGCACTATCTATTAAAGTACCGTCCATATCAAATATTAATAATTTTATATTGTCAGAGCTTATCATTTTTTATTCCTAATTTATACTATTTAAATTAATTATACCATATAAACTTATAAAATAAAGAATTCCAATTTATAATAAAAATGATATAATAAGTTTTATACGTTTACTGTAAAAAGTATTAGTATTAAGAGAGAAACACATATATGAAAAATACTAAATTAAGAATTGAAAAAATTATTAGTCTGCTTTCAGATGGACTTTATGAAAGAGAAGAAATAGTTGCATTAACGTTTTTAAGTGCCGTAGCGGGAAAGCCAGTATTTTTATACGGTCCTCCGGGTACAGCTAAAAGTTTTATTGCAAAGAGAGTATCATCAGCTTTTAAGGAATCAAAATACTTCGGGTATTTAATGCAAAGATTCAGCACTCCAGAGGATATATTCGGACCTATTAGCCTAGAAGAGCTAAAAAATGATAGGTATATTAGAAAGATAGAAGGATATCTTCCAGACTGTGATTTTGCATTTTTAGATGAGATTTGGAAAAGTACTCCTGCCATACTTAATACACTTTTAACTATAATAAATGAAAGAGTTTTTAAAAACGGATATAAAGAGATAAAAGTTCCATTAAAGGCATTGATTTCTGCAAGCAATGAAACACCCCCAGAAGGTCAGGGGCTTGAAGCATTGTATGACAGATTTATCATGCGTTTGATGGTAAGACCTATGAAAAATAAAGATAATTTTGAAAAGATACTTCAAAATACTGAAATTAATTCATATATACAAATTGATGAAGAGATTAAAATATCATCAGATGAATGGGTGAAAATAAGAGAAGAAGTTAATAATATAAAACTTTCAAAAATAGTTATTGATATAATTCACAGAATTAAACTCTCTATAGAAAAGTTTAATGAAGATAACAGAGATATTGCTATATATGTATCAGACAGAAGATGGCAGCATATATCATACTTGCTGAAAACAGCGGCATATTTAAATGATAAAGATGAGGCAGATATTTATGAGGCTTTTTTAATAGAGAATTGTTTATGGAGTTTGGAAGAGCATATTGAGGCTGTAGGCACTATTGTTGAAAATGCAGTAAGAGATTCATATAGTTTTAATAATGAACATATTAATGAATGGAGAGAGAGTTTTAAGAGTGTTCAGGATAATATAAATAATGAGTTTTATGAATTAGAAAAAACTTATGATACAGAAAACATTGATGATAAACCGCATATAGCAAAGACATTAAATATCAATATAGATGAATACGGAAATAAAGGCGAGACTATAATATATATACCAATAAAACAGTTAGGTAAAAAGGGATATTTTTATCCTTTGGATTTATCAAGAAATCAGACAAAAAAATTCAGATGCAGTTTTAATGGTACAGATAAATGCACTGTAGAAATAAATTCTGCTACTTCGGTAAATGGTTTTGTATCAAATAAATTATCAAAAAATTATGAGTTTTTAGAAGAGTTTGAACCAGACTTTTATATGAAAAAAATCGGATATAAAAAACAGGAAAAAGAAAAAAAATCTTCGTATATTAAACTTCTTAATTCATTAATATCAAGTATTGAAAATATAATTATAAACTTAAAAAATGATTATAATGCAAATAGAAAAAATACTAAAAGCATATTTATTTCAGAGGAAAAATTTAATATTTTTGATGATATATTTAATTCTTATATAGATAATCTTGAAAGCGAAAAATTAGACGCTCAAAGAATAAAAAGCGAAATAGAAAGTCATGAAACAATTTGATAATGATTCATATAGAAATGAAATAAAAAAAACAGAAAGTATGGCAAGAGGAGTTTTTTACGGCTCTTTTGAAAATATTAATGAAAAAAGACTTGAAGAAGAACTTGAAATAAAAATAACAAAATGGAAAAAAGATTTAAATACTTTTACTAATGAAAATAATCCTTATGATGAAAATAAAACTGAATTAGAAATATCATTAAAAAAATTAAAAAGCTTAAAAAATAAAAATATCAAAATTACAAAAGAAGATATTATAAATGATTTAAATAGTTTTAGTGTTTTATCAGATGATAATAGTATAGAGTTTTGGAAAGATAAACTGTATAATTCTGATAATTTAAACATCATAAAAAATAATATTTTATCTTCATGGCAGAAAACTTATAATAAAAAAAATAATGAATGGCTTGTTCATACAGTTAAGGAAAAAAGAGATAAATTTATTTCAGATATAGAATCTTGGATTAGTTTGATTAAAAAATTAAGATACATGTCAAATATATTAAGAATAAAAACAGGAGTATTATGGGATTTTAGGGTAGGGGAGCTTGAAGAAAATGATATATCTTTATTAAAAAGATGGGTTGAGTTTATTAATGAATATAAAAAAGAAATAGACGCTATATGCGGCAGTATTGGAAAGAGAGCTGATATTGAAAAGTCTTTAAAAAATATTGAGTTTAAAAATACTTATAGTTATACAAATAAAAAGATAAGTTCTAAAGAGGAGATAGTCGGAATATATTTTGCTAAAGATATAGAAAATGTAGTTCCAGAAGAGCTTTCACTTTTATGCGATGAAGATAGTGAAAAATTATTTAAGCTTAAATATATAGAAAATAGGCTTATGTGTTTTGATAAAAGTGCCTATGTATTTAATGAACATGATTTTGATATTGTTAAAGCTGGATATAAAGAAGGCAAAGGGGATATGATTATATGCATAGACACAAGCGGATCTATGAAGGGCACTAGCGAGTATATTGCCAAAGCTATAATGTTTAAAATGGTAATGCAGGCTTTATCTGAAAATAGAAATGCTTATCTTATAAACTTCAGTACGGAAATATATACATGCAAATTTACTAAAAGTAATGGTATTGAAGATTTAATAAAGTTTTTAAAACTAAGCTATCATGGAGGCTCTGATATATACAAAGCACTTTATGAGGCAAACAGAGTAATGAATACATCTTCTTTCAAAAATGCTGATGTATTAGTGTTATCCGATTTTATTATGGAAGATATGCCGGATAATTTAGTAAAAATATGCTCAAAGCAAAGAAATAACGGGAACAAATTTTTTGCTGTATCTATTGGTAAGTTTCCATTTGGCTATTCTTATAAAAAAGTATTTAATAAACATTGGATATTTGATATTGACAGCGGTATAAAAGAGATTTACTAATTTATAATTTTATATGTTCTAATTTGTATTTTCTATCTTTAGGCATAAATATATTTATAATTTTTTCTTCTTTTTCTACTGATGCTGTTGTGTATATTGTTATGTCATTAGTTTTATCTGTATTTATTAAATTATTTTTTTCCAAATATTCTTTTACTGACATAGAAGTATGATAAGCGGGGTCTATAATATTTTGTATAGAGTTTTTTATATTATTTTCTAAAGTTTTTTTTATATCATTAATTATATGCGGATAATGAGTGCATGCTAGTATTAAAGTATCAGATTTTTTATCTATATTTTTTAAATAGTTTTCTAATACATCTAATCTATTATCATAGCTGTACCAATCATTTTCTATCATAGGACATAGTTCTTTACAGGCTATTTGAGTAATTTTGCTTTCTTTATTATATTTATTTATTTTATTTTTGTAGACATTAGAATTAACTGTAAACTCTGTAGCCATTACCGATATATTATTATTTTTTGTTTTATTTAAGGCATCAGCTACACCATTTGATATTACTTCTATAATAGGTATATTATATTTTTGTTTTAATATATCATATGCACATGCTGATATAGTATTGCATGCTATTATAATTATTTTGCATTTTTTGCTTATCAGGAATTCCACCATTTTTGATGTAAGATTAATAATTTCTTCTTCCGACTTATCCCCATATGGTATATTAACATTATCACCCAAATATATATAATTTTCATTAGGCAGTATCCGTAATAATTGTTTTAATACTGTTAATCCTCCGAATCCCGAATCAAAAACGGCTATAGGCATATTCAAGGCAGATGAATAGATATTCATAATTTTACCCTATTAAGTTAACTAAATAAATATGAGTTATTATATAAAGTATTTCTATAAAGTCAATGATATTGTGAAATAAAAGCTATATTTTGTAATAAATACACTTGTATATAAGTAAAATATAGTGTATAATTAATATTAAAAATTTACAGTAAATAGGAGTATTTTTTGATGAATAGTAGTATTATGGAAGCTTTACAAATAATGGTCATAGGTATGGGCGTTGTTGTATTGTTTTTGATTATATTAGTATATGTTATGAAAATAGTTAGTACTGTTGTGGCTCAAGTAGATAGGTTAATGCCTCCGCCCCAAGAGGTTTCTTCATCTTCTCCAGCACCAGTTCAAACGGTAAATAATGATAAGATGGTTGCTATAGCTATAGCTTTGGCACATGTTCACAGCAATAAATCTAAGTAATAGTGAGTTTTTTAAGGAGATATAAGAATGGCTAAAAAAGAAGTAAAATTTATGCTAACAGCATTCAGAGATGGTTTTCAGTCTGTTTATGGTGCTAGAGTATTATCTAAAGACTTTATGCCTGCCGTAGAGGCTTTTGTTAAGGCGGGTGTTACATATTTTGAATCAGGCGGCGGTGCAACTTTTCAAAGTGCTTTCTTCTACAATCAGGAAAATGCTTTTGATGTAATGGATACTTTTAGAAAAACAGTAGGTCCTGATGTTAATTTACAAACATTGGCAAGAGGTGTAAACGTAGTTGGTTTGGAATCTCAGCCTAGAGAAATGATAAAAATGCATGCTCAGTTATTCAAAAAACATGGTGTTACAACTATTAGAAACTTTGACGCATTAAACGATGTTAATAACCTTATTTTCAGCGGTAAATGTATTAAAGAAGCTGGATTAAAACACCAAGTATGCGTTAGTATGATGGCTTTGCCTCCTGGATGCGAAGGTGCACATGATGCTGCTTTTTATGCAAAAGTATTAAAACAAATTAAAGATAATGTTGAATTTGATTCAGTATGTTTTAAAGATGCTTCAGGTACTTCAACTCCTCAAGTTGTTTATGATACAGTTAAAGAAGCTAGAAAACTTTTAGGTTCTGATATGCATATACAAGTTCACAGCCATGAAACTGCTGGTATAGGTGCTGTTCAGTATAGAGCTGCCTTAGATGCAGGTGCTGATTGTATAGACCTTTCAGCTGCTCCAGTATCAGGCGGTACTTGTCAGACAGACTTAATAGTTATGTGGCATGCTTTAAGAGGAACTGAATATGAATTAAATATCGATATAGATAAAATCAGAGAAGCTGAAGAAGTATTTAAAGACTGCATGAAAGATTATTTCTTACCGCCAGAAAGCAGAACAGTAGAGCCTATGATTCCGTTTGCTCCAATGCCTGGCGGTGCTTTAACTGCTAATACTCAGATGATGAGAGATATTAATGTAATGAACAGATTCCCAGAAGTTATAAAAGCTATGACTGAAGTTGTAAGAAAAGGCGGTTTTGGTACTTCTGTAACTCCAGTATCTCAATTCTATTTCCAACAGGCATTTAATAATGTAATGCAGGGTAATTGGAAAAAAATAGCTGACGGTTATGGTAAAATGGTATTAGGCTATTTCGGTAAAACACCTTCTACTCCAGACCCAGAAATAGTAAAAATAGCAAGCGAGCAATTAGGTTTACAGCCTACAACTGAACTTGCTATGGATATAGATGATAAAAACCCTAAAAAAGGAAGAAAAGCTGCTGAACAGGCTTTAAAAGACGCTGGTATAACAGATCTTTCAGATGAAAATGTATTTATAGCTGCTGCTTGTAAAGAAAAAGGTATACAGTTCCTTAAAGGTGAAGCTAAACTTGGTATTAGAAAAAATGCTCCTAATGCTGCTTCTTCTGGTGCTCCTCAAGCTTCAAGCAATGAAGTTACAGTTACTGTAGGCGGTTCAAGCTATGGTATAAAAATAGAAAACGGTAAAGCTATAGTTGACGGAGTAAGCTATGACTATACTATTAAAGATGGTATAGCTGCTGGTGCTTCTCAGACTGCTGCTCCTGCTTCTTCAGGTTCTGCTACTCCAGTTACAGCTGGTTTACCTGGTACTGTATTAAAAATAGTAGCTCCAGTTGGAACACAAGTTCAAGACGGTTCTACAGTATTAATAGTAGAAGCTATGAAAATGGAAGTAGAAATAAAATCTTCTGCTAATGGTGTAGTTAAAGAAGTTAAAGTAAAACCAGGAGACGCTGTAGTTGCTGGTCAGGAATTGGCTATTGTAGGCTAATGATGATGCTTGTTGTAAGGAGATAAAAATAATGAGAAAAATATTTTTAGTATTTGCACTTGTCTTTATGACAGCATCAATGGTGTTTGCTCAGGAAAGTACTCAAAAACCCCTTAATATAAAAGATTCGCTTATTTCTTTGGCTAGAAATACTGCTTTCGGAGGTCTTTTTCCTAGAAGCGAACAGGAAATAGCAGAAGCTCAGGCTAAAGCTGAAAGCAGCAAACAAGAAAAATATCAAACTAAATTAAATGATATTAAAGTAAAAACAGTTCCGCTATGGCAGAATCTTATAATGATTTGTGTAGGATTAGTTTTAGTTTATCTTGCTATAGCTAAAGGTTTTGAGCCATTACTTCTTATTCCTATAGGTATGGGCGGTATTTTGGCTAATATTCCTATTGCTAATATTGCGGCACTTCCTGTAGTTGAAGTTATGAACGGAATACCAGTAACTTTAAGCAGCGGTGGGTTTTTAGGTCAAATATACACTTTTGGTATTGAATCTGGATTGTTCCCATTATTCATATTTATAGGTGTTGGAGCTATGACAGATTTCGGACCTCTTATTGCTAACCCTAAAACTGCATTATTAGGTGCTGCTGCTCAAATAGGTATATTCGGTACTTTACTTGGTGCTATGATTCTATCAACTTATGTTCCAGTGATTTCTTTCACTTTGAAAGATGCTGCTTCTATAGGTATTATAGGCGGTGCTGATGGTCCTACTGCCATATTTACAGCTTCAAGACTTTCGCCTTCTTTATTGGGTGCTATTGCTGTTGCTGCTTATTCATATATGGCATTGGTTCCTATTATTCAGCCTCCTATTATGAAATGGCTTACTACTGAAAAAGAAAGAAAAATTGAAATGAAACAGTTACGCCCTGTAAGTAAAAGGGAAAAAATTATTTTTCCTCTTAGCGTTATAATACTTGTAGCTTTATTTTTACCTGATGCTGCTCCTCTTATTGGTGCTCTTATGTTTGGTAATTTGCTTAGAGAATCAGGTGTTACTGAAAGACTTTCTAAAACTGCTCAAAATGAATTAATAAATATTGTTACTATTATGTTAGGTTTATCAGTAGGAAGTAAATTAGCTGCTGATAAGTTCTTGCGTTTTGAAACTCTTGGTATATTGGTATTAGGTTTAGCAGCATTCTCTATGGGTACTGCAGGCGGAGTACTTCTTGCTAAATTTATGAATTTATTCAGCAAAGACAAAATCAATCCTCTTATCGGAGCTGCTGGCGTATCTGCTGTTCCTATGGCTGCGAGAGTTGCTAACAAAGTAGGACAAGAGGCTAATCCTCATAACTTCTTACTTATGCACGCTATGGGACCAAACGTTTCTGGTGTAATTGGTTCTGCAGTTGCTGCTGGAGTACTTTTGGCTATATTAGGTTAATAAGTATATTTAAATAAACAAAAAGGAAGCTCAATTTTTGGGCTTCCTTTTCTATTTTGGTTAGTAGAAATTATTTAGTTTATACCTAAACAATTATATTTTGTCAAATTTTAATTATTTATAGATGTAATGATAACTTATAAATAGTATAAAGTATTATTTAGCATTAATAAAATAAG
>NZ_CASEGO010000112.1 GCF_949287625.1 uncultured Brachyspira sp.
TATTTATTAATTAATTTGTATTAAAAAAAATCATTCTGCGTGCGTTAAGGAAACTTTTACTTTAAATCACGCTTTGGGCGGGCGTACTTTTTGAAGTGCGGGCTTGCTAGTTTAATTAAAAATAATATAAAAAAATAAAGCTTTTAAATCTAAAAGGGAGGGGATTAAAATAAAGTTTTAAAATTTACTCTCACCCCCCACCCTCTAAATTTTTAAGCATTATTATGTTATTTATAAATTATTTTTTATTTTTTAGCTTTTACTGTTATTAATAGCACCCACCCAAGCGATTTTTTAATTTAAAATATTACATGGCAAAACCCCGCAAATATCAAAATTTAAAAATTTATTTTTTGACAAACTGTATTTGTTTAGGTATATACTAAAACAATAAAGTTATACGGCATTATATCTCATAATTTATCAGTTAATATTTTGAGTACTTTTGAAACAAATCTAATATAAAAATAAGCAATAAATATTTATAATATTTTTTACAATTTTTAATCATAAATACCTAATAATTTACATAATATATGAACAAAAATTATTAAGCAATTTTGTATAATACCGAAGATATAGAAAGCAGAATTTTTATTCTTTAAAGGCGGAAAATATATGTATAAATATGTTATAGAAGGTTCAAATAATATTGGGGGAGTATTAAAGGTATCAGGATCTAAAAATGCATCCCTGCCTTTACTTGTGGCTTCTATTTTAACAGATGAGCCTATTATACTTCATAATGTACCCGATTTAGTTGATGTTCATGTTTTAATCGATATATTAGAGCCTTTAGGTAAGAAAGTAGATTTTAAGAATAATACTACTGTAATAATATCTCATAACGGAAAAAGTGAAGAAGCTCCTTATAAACTTGTAAAAAAGATGAGAGGCTCTATCATAGTATTAGGGCCTCTTCTAGCCAAACGAAAGCATTGCCTAGTATCATATCCTGGCGGCTGTGCTTTCGGACCGAGACCAATAGACTTGCATTTAAAAGGAATGGAGGCATTAGGAGCTAAAATAGATATAACAGCTGGATATATTGACGCTAAGGTAGAAAATAATCTTATAGGTGCTGATATGGATTTGTCTGGTAAGTTCGGACCTACAGTGTTGGGGACAGATAATGTCATGATGGCGGCATCGCTAGCAAAAGGAACTACTATTATACGAAATGCTGCTAAAGAGCCTGAATGTGTTAATCTTGTAGATTTGCTTAATGCTATGGGGGCAAAAATAACAGGCGGAGGCACTGATACTATTACTATAGAAGGTGTTGATTATCTTCATGGTGCTGAGTTTACAGTTATACCAGACAGAATAGAAACAGGTACTTTTTTAGCAATAGCAGCAGCTGGAAGAGGAAAGTTAAAATTAGAAAATGCAGAGCCTAAGCATTTGAGCTTTGTACTGGATTTGCTTTCAGATATAGGCTGCGATATAAAAACTACAGACACTACTATAGAAATTGATGCATCTAATAGAGAATTAAAGCCTTTTAAAGTAGAAACTTTGCCTTATCCGAAATTTCCAACAGATTTGCAGGCAATATATACAACATTAGCTTGTACAATTAAAGGTAAAAGCGAACTTATAGAAGGTATTTATCCAGACAGATTCAGCCATGTTCCAGAGCTTATTCGTATGGGAGCAGATATTGAGCTTAATACTTCTGATATAGTGGTTCATGGCGGAAAGAAACTTTCAGGAGCTGATGTACAGGCGAGCGATTTGCGTGCGGGTGCTGCTTTGGTTGCTGCTGGAGCTATAGCTGAAGGCGTTACAAATGTTCATAGGATTTATCATATAGAAAGAGGCTATGAGAATTTGGAAGAAAAATTAAAAACTATTAATATAAACACAAAAAGAGAAAAAGACGATATATTATAATAAATTAGGGGGATTATAAAATGGTAAGAGGCGTTTATACAGGTGCAAGCGGCATGATGGCCGAACAGGCAAGACTTGATGTAGTAGCTAACAACTTGGCTAATGTTGATAAACCTGGATTTAAAAGAGATACAGTAAGTTTCAAATCTTTTCCAGAGATGATGGCAGCAAGAACTGAAGATGACGGAGTGGTAATATTTCCGCTTGGTTCTACTGATGTAAGACCTTATGTAGGAAGAATGGGTACAGGTGTAGAAGTTAACGAAGTTTTCACAGAATGGGAGCAAGGTTCATTAAGAGAGACCGGCAATCAGCTAGATATAGCTTTGGGCGATAAAGGATTTTTTGCTATAGAGACACCTCATGGTGAAAGGTATACAAGAAACGGAAGTTTTTTAATAGATAAAGATCATTATCTTGTAACTAAACATGGTTATAAAGTTATGGGAGAAAATGGTTATATACAGATAAAAACTAATAACTTCAATATAGATGAAGACGGCAGAGTAAGTATTAATAGAAGATATCAGGACGGCAATACATTTGTACAGTTTAATGATAATGAATGGGAAGATGAAGATATACTTGATACTTTAAAAATAGTGCGTTTTGACAATGAGAGATATCTAAAGAAAGAAGGCGAATCTTTCTGGGTTGATACAGATATAAGCGGTCCTGCATATATAGCACAAAAAGGTGTAGACCGTCCTAAAGTATTATCAAGATTTTTAGAGATGAGCAATGTAAATCCAGTAAATGAGATGGTAAGAATGATAGAAGTACAGCGTGCTTATGAATTAAACTCTAAAACTATATCTACTCATGATACTTTAGTGGGAAGAGTAATAAATGAAGTAGGAAGAGTATAATTTTATACTGGTTCCGTTTTTTTGGTAAATAAATTTTGATAAAAAATAGACAATAATATATAATGGTATACTAAATAGAAGTGTTTATTCTATATTATTATTCATAAATAGAGGATATTATGGTTTTAGAGAAACTTAAACAACATGTTATAAGCAGACTTAAAGTTTTGACTATTCCAATCTACTTATTAATAGATATTGTAGTTTGGAATGTTATTTTATTTTTTATATATAAAGAAGTTCCGCAGATTTATGGAATAAAAATAATATTTGCTATAGTTTCCTTTACTTTCCTTTTTAAATATTTAAAAAGATGGAAATCTAATATAGAAGTAAAATTGGCACTTAGACTAATTCTAGTATTTTTTATAGTTTCATTAGCTGGAAGTATAATAGAAATTGGTATTTACTCTATTATTAATAAACTCTTCCTCTATACTACTATAATGGCTATATTTGCTGCTACTATTAATGCCTCTCTTTTGGCATGTGTGTTTATGCTTATATTTAAAATGTTTTCCCGTAATTTTGAATTAGAAGAAAATGTTGTTACTTTTTATATACCTCTTATAGCAAAATTAGGCTTTATAGTATATATGTTCTTCTCTATTTTAATATTCGCATTCCTTCTCAATTATATAACATTAGAAGAAAAATCATATCTTGATAGGGTAATCACTGATACTTTAAATGAAGTATTATATTTGAATGGCAGAATTAGTTCTTTTAATGATAATATAAAAAATGATATGAAGGCATATAAAGAGTTTATCTTAAATATGTATAATGGCAGAGATGTTATAAGCAAAGAAATAATACAGACAGAGTTCATTAACAGGCTTACATATTTTAATAATACTCTTAAAAATATATATGATAACATTTCATTAAATATAAAAGCAGAGTATCTTAATACAGATTTACCTTATTCTTTAACTATTTCTAAAGATGCAGGTACAGATAAATATACAACAAGAAGTTCTGATGCTTTATATATGCATAATTTCCTTGAAAATGAAATTGAAAATAATGATATAGTTATGAATGTTAATGTATATGACAGAAATAATATATTTATTTCATCTTATGTTACATTGAGATTATTTGGAAATGATATTGGGTATTTTATAGCTGAAAATAATATAGCAGGTATTTCAAGACTTATAAAAAATAATGATGTACTTTCTAAATGGTCTCATTTATTATACAGATTAGAAAATAAAGATATAATATTATGTTCAGACAGCAGATATATAGCAGAAAGTTCTTCTTCAATACTATCATCATCATCATTAGGATTAAGTACAAATCTTGAAAACTTTGAAAGTACAGTTGGCAGTAAAGTTTTTCAAATATTTCCTATAGTTTCTATAGATGCTAATAAATCTATAGTTATAGCTTCTTATATACCAGAACTTAATGTAGTTGGTTTATTTTATAAAGATATAAGCAGTATAGTTAAAGAATCTAATATAGACAGAAATATATTTTGGTATACTTCCATTCATATATGTTTATTTATACTATTATTTGCTATATATTTACTTATATTGAAACTTCTTTTAATATCTGTAAACAAAGCAAATGTATCTACAAGAGATCTTATAGGTAAAAACGGAGATTTGAGAAAAAGGATACCTTCAAAAAATAATGATGAAGTAGGACTTTTGGTTTATAATTTTAATTTGTTTTTATCAAGTTTGGATAATCTTATAGGCGAATTAAAACAGGAAAGCTATAAAGTTTTTGATGAGATAAAAGTAATAGAGAAAGTTATAGATGAGAATACTAATAGAATTAATGATCAAAGCTCAAGCATTACAGAGAGTGTAGCTAGTGTTAATAATATCATTACTTCTATACAGAATGTAACAAGTTCAACAGATCAGCAAAGGCATGCATTCTCATCAGCTTCTATTGCTGTAGAAGAATTACTGCAAACAATTTATAAAATTAATGATAATATGGAGCGTCAGTCATCAGCAGTAGAACAGACTTCTGCTTCTATTGAAGAGATGATATCAAATATTACTTCAGTGGCTAAAAGTGTTAATAAGGCGGATAGTTTCTCTAAGAAATTGCTTGTTGATGCTCATGACGGCGGTGATACAGTAGATGAGGTTATTGAAGCTGTAAGGGGTATTGAAGAAAGCTCTGACCAAATTAAAGAGATTGTTAACGTTATTCAGGGTATTGCAGAACAAACTAACCTTCTAGCTATGAACGCAGCTATTGAGGCAGCACATGCTGGAGAACAAGGAAGAGGTTTCTCTGTTGTTGCTGATGAAATTAGATCTTTGGCAGAGCATACAGCTGATAATACTAAATCTATTACAAACATCATTAAAGCTATTACAAAGAGAATAGAAGAGACAGTGGAACTTGCAAGCAATAGCGGTAAGTCTTTGGATAATATACTTGATATGTCAGAAAATACTGCTAGAGTTGTTTCTGAGATTAATACAGCCAACAGTGAACTTGAAGTAGGAGGAAGAGATATACTCGAAACTATAAGACACTTGAATAATATTACTACAGGTGTAAAAGAAAGTGTAAAAGAACAGATGAACAGCGGTGATGTGGTGGACAGCCAAATTACTTTACTTGACCAGATTACAAGAGAAGTTTCTGATATTATTGAAGCAAATAGTTCTGGGGCAAAGGAAGTTGTGCATGCTATGAGCTTTTTGAATGAGCTTTCTGTAAAAACTGTTGAGGGTAATAAAGAGTTTTATAATGCTACAAGTAAGTTAAATGAAATATTCAATAAGTTTAATGAGCTTATGAGCAAATTTATTACTAATGCTGACAATGTGGAAGAAAATAATAAAAAATCTGATGATAGTGAGGACATTTCAGTAGATAAGAAAATGGATATGGAATTAAAAAGTCTTGAAGAGGAATTCAAAAAAGATAATGAAGAGTTTAAAAATGATGAAGATGTTTTGCAAATGCTGAAGGACGATTATAAAAATCCTGAAATGTTTACAATGTAATTAATATTAATGTTATATATTATAGAGTGGGATATTATATATAATATCTCACTTTTTTTGTATGTTTTAAATAGAAAAAAATCACAATAATTGCCGATTAAAAATTACTTTAATTGACAAAATAAAAAAAATAGTTATACTAAAAAATATAAGGTTTGGAAAATAATTATGTCTAATTATACTATAGCAGAAGTGGATTTATCAATATTAAAGAACAATATTGAAATTATACGTTCTATAGCAAATGGAGTAAAATTACTAAATATAGTAAAGGCTGATGCCTATGGGCATGGTATAGCAGAGATTTCAAAGGCTTCAGAGAGATTTGGAGCAGATGCTTTAGGAGTTGCCACAGTAGAAGAGGGTATAAAAATAAGAGAAGCAGGAGTTAAACTTCCTATAATTGTACTGTTTCAGCATTTTAAATATGAATCAGAATTAGTATGTAAATATGATTTGATTCCTATTATAAGTAATGATGAATGTTTGGAATATTATGATAAATATTTAAAAAAATACGGCGGTTCTTTGAAACTATATATAAAGGTAGATACTGGGCTTAACAGAATGGGGGCAAGAGCTGAAGACGTTTTGTACTTAGCTAAAAAAGTTTTATCTTACAATACTTTAAGTATAGAAGGGATAAATACACATTATGCAGCTGCTGATATGAATGATGATTATTCTATTGAGTTTACCAAAAGACAGATAGAGATTTTTAATGGTGTAATAGATACTTTGAAAAATAATGGAATAGTAATAAATAATGCCCATACAGCAAACTCTGCTGCTTTGGTATCATATAAAAATACATATTTTGATATGGTAAGAGCTGGTATTATATTATACGGATATATTTGTGATGACTCTTATGATTTGGGTATTAAACCCATACTCAATTTGAAATCAAGGGTACTTTTGATTAGAAAAATAAAAAAAGGGGAAAGTATTTCATATGGCATGACATGGACAGCTGACAGAGATACCAATATAGCTGTTGTGCCTATAGGTTATGCAGATGGGGTGTCAAGAAAATTATCTAATAATTGGGAAGTAAAAATTAATGGTAAATATTATCCTTTACGCGGAAGAGTGTGTATGGATTCTATCATTATAGATATAGGTAATAATGATATAAAAACTGAAGATGAAGTTTTGATATTTGGTAATGATAAAAGACTTAATGCTAATACTTTAGCTAAACGAATAGATAGTATAAGTCATGAAGTATTAGTTAATATAGGAGAGAGAGTTACTAGAGTTTATAAAAATGACTGATAAAAAATAATAATATTTTCAACAAGGAGTTATACCAAAAATATATAAAAAATAAATTAATTAAAAAAAGGAGAGTATTATGGTAGAAATGATAGCAAAAATTAACGGCATCATTAATAGTTTTGTCTGGGGTCCAGTAATGCTTACGTTACTGGTAGGAACAGGAATCTTCTTAAGTATTAGGACAGGTTTTTTACAAATAACCCAAATTCCTTTATGGGTAAAACATACTTTCGGAGCATTAGCGAAAAAACAAGACCCAGACGATAATATTACCCCTTTCCAAGCGGTTAGTACAGCATTAGCTAGTACTGTAGGAACAGGAAATATTGCAGGAGTTACCACTGCTATTGTAGCAGGCGGGCCCGGGGCTTTATTTTGGATGTGGTTTGCTGCTTTCTTTGGTATGGTCACTAAGTACTCGGAAGTACTTCTAGCTGTATATTATAGGGTAAAAGACAGTGAAGGTCATCACCATGGAGGACCTATGTACTATATATCTAAAGGTGCTAATCTTCCTTGGCTTGGAAGTATATTTGCTGCTTTTGCTGCTTTGGCTTGTTTCGGTGCTGGAAACATGACACAGACTAATGCTATGGCTGCTGTTGTTAATCAAAACTTTGGAGTTCCTCATATAGTAACAGGTATCATAGTAGTTGCTTTAACTGCTGTTATAATCATAGGAGGTATTAAAAGAATAGCAACTGTTACAGAAAAATTAGTTCCAGTAATGTGTGTTATATATATAGCTGCAGGCATAGTTATACTTGCTATGAATGCTGATAAAATTCCTCATGCTTTTCAGCGTATATTTCAGGAAGCATTTTCTTTGAAACAAGTAGGTGCTGGTTTTATGGGATACACTATTATGATGGGTATGAAATTTGGTTTCGCACGCGGTGTATTTTCTAATGAAGCTGGTTTAGGTACTGCTCCTATGGCTCATAGTGCTAGTAACTCCAAAAACCCTATAGAGCAAGGTTTATGGGGTATATTTGAAGTACTTATTGATACTTTCTTTGTTTGTACTTTAACTGGACTTATGGCTATCATATTCTTAGAAATGAATCAGGGTACTAAATTAAATGGTGCTGAATTGATTTCTGCTTCTTTCGGATCTAATTTGGGTAAAGCTGGTTCTGTAGTTCTTACTATTTCTTTAATATTATTTGCCTTCTCTACTTTTGTAGGTTGGTCGCATTATGGTGTTGTTGCTTTAGGATATCTTACAAAAAGAAATAAAATTGCTTCCATTTCTTATAGAATAATATTTTTAGTAGTTGGTGTTATAGGTGCTGTTAGCCAATTAGATTTAATTTGGTCTATAGCTGATACTTTGAACGGACTTATGGCTATACCTAACTTAATTGGTCTTTTAATTCTTTCTCCAAAAATTGCTCAGCTTACTAAAGATTATTTAAAGGATCCTAATTCTACTAGAATGAAAGATTAATAATTTATAATAAAAATTGTATTTTATGTAAAGAACTCCCCGCTTAAACTATAAGCGGGGTTTTTTATTATTTTTTATTTTAAAATTACTATTTAGTATTGATTTTTTATAGATTTAATATATAATTAGTAATTATTATTAATAAGGATAGCTCTTATGAATACTTTTGCTTTAACTAAACTTTCATATGGAATGTACATTTTAACTACTCTTGACGGAGATAGACCTGTAGGCTGCACTATTAATACTTCTACTCAAATAACTTCTGAACCTACAACTGTAATGATTAGTGTTAATAGAAATAATTATACTAATGAATGTATAAAGAAAACTGGTAAATTTGCTCTTTCTATTCTTTCTGAGAAAAGCGATTCGGTTTTAATAGGCGGATTTGGATTTAGAAGTTCTAGGGATAATAATAAATTTGAAAACGTTTCTTATGAGATGAAAGAAGGGTTTCCTATAATAAAAGCAGCCAATGCGTACTTAATATGCAAAGTGGTTAATACTTTAGAAGTTCATACTCATACTATATTTATAGGAGAATTAATTGATGCCGATATATTTGATAATGAGGCTAATTCTATGACATATGCCTATTATCATAATGTAGTTAAAGGCAAAACTCCTCCTAATGCTTCTACTGCTAATGCGTACAAAGAAGATAAGAAAGAAGAAAAAAAGGAAGAAATTAAAGCTGTTTACAGATGTAAAACCTGCGGATTTGAGTATAAAGGCAGTGTTCCGTTTGAGGATTTACCTAGTGATTGGGTATGCCCTATATGCGGAGAGCCTAAAAGTAATTTTGAAAAAATCTCATAATAATAAATCAAACTAATTTTTACCCCAATTGGCAGTGCATTAATATGTACTGCCTTATTTGTTTATATAAGTATTTTATTAAGTTTTTTATACATAATTAGTATATACTTAAACAATTATAATTTGTCAAAATTAGTTTTTATATTTTTATTATTTTCGGGGACTAGCCCTGCGAAGCACAAGTCGTGCCAGCTCTGCATGCCGACGAAGTCCAGCGAAAGGCTACATTTCAGGCTAAATTTAGTAATTTATTCTATATATAAAACATAATTAGTACTATTTAGTATTATTTTAGACTTGCACTTTCGCGAAGCGTGCCTTTGGCAGCAACTTTTTGCGGCGGGAAAAAGTTGAATAAAAAAATTGACAAACTTAA
>NZ_CASEGO010000113.1 GCF_949287625.1 uncultured Brachyspira sp.
CATAAACGAATACATTCAGCTTTAAATTATGATACACCTATGTTATACTTCAAAAAGATAAGGAATACTTAAATGCAATATGTATGGCACCCATGCAAATATTATTTTAAATTTATTATATACTTCATTATTGATTTTTTGTGATTTTTATAATTAACTCTTTTATTAAAGTTTCTGCTGCAAAAAATAAATTTAATAATTTATTATAAACTACCCGCCCTTTATATTTCATTGTTTTATTTTAAAATCTTAATTTTTATTATTTTTATAGTCTAATTAGAAATTAGGGCACCCACCCAAGAGTTTATTAAATTTAAAAATATTCATCTACGCACGGTAAGCTGAATCTTATATATAAAATAAAATTATAATTTATAATTGGTTTATATTTAAAATTTCGTTTAACGTGCGTTGTAAAGACTTTAAATTTTTAATAAAGCTATACTATATTATTAAATATATGAAGTAAATATTATCTTTTTTATAATTTGAAATATTTTTAATTTTTTATAATTAATTAATTTTTTCAATCAGCTCATTTATATTGTCTGTATTATAATTGTAAGACTTGAAGCCTTCATTTTCTGTATTTACTATATTTATAATGTTTACAGTATCTTTTATATCATTGAATTCATCATTAACTATTTCAGATAATAATTTTAATATTTCAATATTTTGTATTGTAAAAAATATCTGAGTATCATTATTTTTACTCAATTTTAATAAGTTTTTTAATAAATTTCTAATAGTTTCTTTATCAAGTCCGTTTTCTATTTCATCAGCTAAAATGGTTCTGAATTTATTTATAATTATTGGAAGTATTACAGATAAATATTTTTTTAATCCGCTTCCCATTAAATTTAATAATACTAATTCATTTATTCCTTCAATATTAAGGTATATATCATTTTTTAATACATTAACTGCTTTTATGTTTTTATTAAAAAATGAAATCATTTCTATTAATTGCTGTTCATTTTTATTTTTTATAATTTCTATTAAGTAATTACTAATTGACTGATATTCTATGATATTTGGTATATATACTTCTGTTTTATTATCTATATTTTCATTTTTCCTATTCATCATGTATATTGTATTATTGATATTTGGAATGGTTAATTTTTTTTCTTCTATGGAGTCAGAATCTTCATTTGTAATAATAACGCTGTAATTTAGTTCTATATTATCATCATTAAGTATTTTACCATCTTTTAGTATTGGGCTCATATTTATATCGTAGTTTGTATTATCATATTTATTATAATTAAAATTTATACTGTTATTGTAGTCAAAATTATAAAAGAGTGTTTTAATTTCAGTTTTATTTTCTTTAATTCTGCTTATATTTTTTATATTTTCTATAATATTTATACGTGATTGTGAGAGTATGAGCATTATTGCTTCAAGTAGGTTGGTTTTACCAGAGTTATTTTTACCAACCAAAAAGTTTATTTTTTTTATATTGTCTATTTTAATAGAGCTGAAACCTTTGAAATTTTTTATATATAAATCTTTAATCATAATAAAACCTGCAAACTTTAAATTATTTTGTATTTATATCGGAGTTTTTAAAAATAAAATGAATTTTGATATTATTGATTTTACGATTATAATATAATGAATAATATAATTATCTATTAAAAATTGTAAAATTATTTTTATTTTTATATAATATGTTATAATGTTATCATAATAAAAGAAAATAATAATTAGGGATTTATAAATATGTACATATTGCCAGCAATAGATTTAAAAAATGGAGAGGTAGTAAGACTTGTAGAAGGCGATTATAATAATAAAACAACTTATTTCAAAGACCCTTTAGAAGTTCTTGATTTTTTTATAGAAAGCGGAAGCGAGTATTTGCATATTGTTGATTTGGACGGTGCAAGCGACGGAGAGACAGTTAATTTTAAGACTATAGAAAAAATAATAAAAAGATGCAGTTTATTTGTAGAGGTAGGCGGCGGTATAAGAAATGAAGATACTATAAAAAGATATTTAGATATAGGTGTAAAAAGAACTATATTAGGTACTGCTGCTGTTGAGAATCTTGATTTTACAGAAAGTATGATTAATAAATATAAGGAGAATATAGCTGTTTCTATTGATTCAAGGGACAGAATGATAGCAATAAAAGGCTGGAAAGAGATTAACAGACAAGATTCTGTAGAGTTTTGTGTTAAACTTAATAATATGGGTATTGATACTATAATATATACTGATATTTCAAAAGATGGTAAATTATCTGGTACTAATTTAGAAATATATAAAGAGTTAAGAGAAAAACTTTCATGCAATATTACAGCTTCAGGGGGAGTTACTTTTGAAGAAGAGATTATAAAATTGAGAGATATGAATGTTAATGGGGCTATAGTTGGTAAAGCCATATATGAAGGTAAAATTGATTTGAAAAATATAATAAATATTGCAAAAAACTAATTATATTATTAGTAGGTATATTTTATGAAGGATATAGCAGAATTATTAGAAGAGTGTAGAAATACAGTAAAAAATAAATTCACTAAAGAAGAAATAGAGAAAATAGAAGAGAGCGATAATTTCATAAAAGCTATGATTGAAGAAGATAATTTTAATATTTTTTATAACATGCTTAATGAAAATTATTCAAAGGAAATTTTTAAGAAAATAGTAAGGTATAGATATATGCTCTCATTTTATAGAGATGCTTTTAATAATAATAAGGAAAAAATAAAATTAAGTATGAAGTACGGTTCTATTAATATATTTTCTTGGGGATTTAAGAGACTATTATTTGCCTTACAGAAATATAAATATCCAAGTGAGATAGAGAACTTTCTTCTTTTTTATATATTTGGGCTTAAACAATACAATGTAGAAAATATTTTTGAAGTAAAAGATGACAGCATAGTATTTGATATAGGAGCTTGGAAGGGAGATACGGCTTATTTCTTTTCTAAAAGATGCAATGATAATGCCAAAATATACGCTTTTGAGCCTGATGAAAATGCTTTTTGTACTTTAAAGTCAATAAAAGAAAAATATAAATTGAATAATGTTATACTTAAAAATATTCTTTTTTCTGATAAAAGTAAAACGGTTGATTTTGTATCTATGACTCCTGATACGCCTTCTGTGAAGATGAATGCTATTACAATAGATGAATTTGTAACAAATAATAATATAGAAAGAATAGATTATTTAAAGATGGACGTTGAAGGTGCTGAGTTGTATATACTTAAAGGAGCAGTAAATACTATTAAAAGTTTAAGACCTTCTCTTGCTATTGCTGTTTATCATGGAGGCGAACTTTTTATGGAAGATTTTTATAAAGTTCCAGTATTTATAAATGAAATAACAGAAAATTATGAGTATTATATAAGGACATTTTCTCCTTGGGGCGGCGAGACGGTGCTTTTTTGTAAACCTAAAAAATAGAAAAAATAATAAAAATATGTTATAATATTACAGTAACAGCTTACTAATCGATGATATTGACTTTTTATAAGTATCTTATAAAATCAAACTATATATTTAGGAGATTAAATTTATGGCAAAAAGAGATATGATAAACAGTGTTATAGGAGACGGCTCATCATTTAAAGGTACTTTTATTGTTAAAGGTTCTTTTCAAATAGACGGGAAATTTGAAGGCGAATTAAAAATAGACGGTCATTTAGTTATAGGACCTAATGGTAAAGTAAAAACGAGTACAATTATTACAGAAAGTATTACAATAGCAGGTACTTTGATTGGAAATATTGATGCCAGAAGAGAAGTAATATTGATAGAAACAGGAAGAGTTTTAGGAAATATAGAAGCTCCTAAAATAGATGTAGGCGAAGGTGCTGTTATACAGGGGGAAATGACTATTACAGGCGGTCAGAAAAAAGATATTTCAAAAGTTGTTGAAGAATCATTTACAGGTGTAAAATCAGAAGATAATTCTTTTGATACCAGTAATAATTCATCGTCTGCTAATTTAGAAAGTAATAATAATATAGAAAATAATACATCATCTGCAGATAATAGTAGTTTTGACAGCAGTTCTCAAAACAGCAGCAGTATTTTTTAAATAATAAAGGTATATAAAAAATGGCTATAAAAATAAAAACTCCAGCTGAGATTAATTTAATGCGTGAAAGCGGTCATATATTGGCTAATGTATTTAAAGAAGTAGAAAAGATTGTTCAGGCAGGCATTTCAACCAAAGAAATAGACAAATTTGTGTACGATTATATAAGAAAGCATAATGCAAAACCTTCATTTAAAGGTTATGGTAATCCTCCATTTCCAGGTTCTATATGTTCTTCTATTAATAATGAAGTAATACATGGAATACCAAGCAAAAAGAAGATATTAAAAGACGGAGATATAATAGGTCTTGATATAGGCGTATATTATAAAGGCTATCATTCGGACAGAGCATTTACTTTTAAAGTGGGTAATGTATCTGAAGAGGCTTCAAGGCTTATTGATAAAACTATGGAGTCATTTTTTAATGGTGTTAAACAAATTAGAAATGGTGTTCATTTGGGTGATGTTTCTTATGCCATACAGAAAACAGCAGAAGATGCCGGCTATTCATTAGTAAGAGAGTTTCAAGGTCATGGTGTAGGAGCTAATTTGCATGAAGAGCCTGCTGTACCTAATAGAGGAAAACAGGGTACTGGACCTATACTTAAAACTAATATGGTTATAGCGATAGAACCTATGGTTAATATGGGGCATCATGCCATACTTATAGAAGATGATGATTGGACTATTATCACTAGAGACGGATCATTATCAGCTCATTATGAACATACAGTTGCTGTTAAAGAAGATGGAGTAGAAATACTTACAGCTTTGGAAGATGATGAGATAGTAAAAAAGTATATGAATAGTTAATTATTTAAGGCAAAAATTATATAATGTAAAAATTATATTATACCGATAAGTATTTATATAATAATATTTATTTTGATGTAGCTTATTTATGAAACGTATATTTTTAATATTTAATATATTAGTATTCAGTACTTTATATGTATATGCACAAGGTCAGTCGCTTAATGTTCCAAACAGAACAGCTGATACAGTAAGAACCGTTACAATAGATACCAATATGTACAGTTCATTATTTAACGGCAAATTAGAACCTGCTTGGGTATATATAGGAGAAGCTAAGAGAGCCATATATAATGGCGATATTCCTTATGCTTTATACATTATGAATAAAACTGTAATGTACTATCCTAACAATGCCGATGCTCATTATTTTTTGGGCTTAATATATGAAAAAGAGGGCGGAAATCCTGCTGAGCAAGGCGGTGCTGCTTCTTATCGTTTGGCTATAGAAGAGTACAGAAAAGCTATTAATTTAGCTGCTAATCTTACAATACCTGCTTATAAATTAGATGCTTATTTCAGTCTTTTATATATCTATGAAAAGCTAATCGATGAAAATAATTATGCCAATATAGAAAAAGAAATTATTTCTATGGCTGAAAATACATATGTAAATAAAGAAAAAGGAAGAATATATTTCAGATTAGCAGAGCATTATGGTAATAGAAACAGAGGCACAGCTGCAATTGATTATTACAGACAGTCTTACCTTAACGGATATAGACAAAAATTATCTCTTTTTAGAATGTCTTTAATTTACAGAAGAATGCGTAACTATGTTCAGGAAAAAGAGACTTTGATGCTTGCAAGTAAATATAGCTTTGATAATGTAGAACCTAGTAATTTTGATGTAGAAAAGGCTATAGTTCAAAGATTAGAGGCTTTGAAGAATGTCAGAATACCTAAAAAATTGAATTAATAGTATTATATAAGGCAGTGATAATTTTTTATCATTGCCTTTTTATTTGCATAAATATATATTGTTAAAAAGTCTTTATTATATTATTATATAGCAATTCAAAATAATAAAAATAGAGAAATAAAAATGAAAGCGATTATTATATCATTAATGCTATTATTTATATCAGCATTACTTTTGTACCCTCAGGAAAATGAATTAAATAATAATAATGAACTAAATTATTTATCAGATGATTATACTTTCACTAATCCTTTTCGTATATATAGTATCGATAAATATTATATGGGCTGGCAGGATCCTAGGGCTTTTATAGGACGTATATTATTTGGAAAGAATTTTAATGTAGAAAAGAATTTATCACTTATAGCCCCAGATGCTAATTGGGATTTTAAATCAATATCAGTATATGTAGAGGGACGCCTTGCAAGCGAGATAATGTTTTACAGAAATAAATATTTTTCTGTAGGTATGGGCGGAGCTATGGAGATATCTATACTTGGAAGAAACAGCGGATTATTTGATGTATATGATTTTTCTGGTCAGTTTATGGTATTTGCTGATCTTTGGCTTCAGAATCTTGTTGGAATTAATATGAAAATAAGATTTATACCAATGTATCATCAGTCAACACATTTGGTAGACGGTTTTAAGGGAGATACTTCAATAAAAAGCGGAAGCAGCTATGAATTTGGTTCTATAGCAGTTTATTATTATATTAAAAATTTCAGTATATATTTAGGTTCTGAAATTTCTTATAATGCTGTTGGAAACAGTCCTCAATTATTTAGAATACATACAGGTCTTGACTATAGATTTCCTTTATATAAAGATCAAATCAGTTTAATAACTGGAATAAATATTGCAGCTATTTTGGATAAAAAGGATAAATTAGGACTTATAAAAGATCCTTGGCATGCAGCTGTTAATTTCGGACTTGGGGTAGAGTTTTACAGATATGCTGTAGCTTTGAAAGTAGGTTATGGTAAGCCTAGAGGGGCTTCAAGTTATTTTGGGTATGAAACTAAGGTGGGACTTGAAATAAGTTTATTATTTTAAACTTTTTATAAACTAAATATTTTTTATTTATACATTCTTAAGTATATTATAATATAATAAATATTACAAAAAAATACTATATAAAGTAAATAATATTTAAAAAATTATTATTTTTATTATTATTTTTGTTAATAAAATAAATAATGTCTTACAAAAATCGTTTATATATGTTAAATTATAGTTAAATAAATGGAGGAAAATTATGGCTACATTATTTGATATAATAGGTCCTGTAATGATAGGTCCTTCAAGTTCGCATACAGCTGGAGCTTGCCGTATTGGAAAACTTGCCAAAAAAATTTTAGGTGAGGATGTAAAAGAAGCAAAAATTTATCTTCATGGTTCTTTTGCTTTAACTTGGAAAGGTCATGGTACAGATAAGGCTATTTTGGCTGGACTTTTAGGCTTTGAAACAGATGATCCTAGACTTAGAGATAGTTACAGTCTTGCTGATAAGGCTAATCTCAAATATGAATTTATACCTACAACTTTAAGAGATGCTTTTCACCCTAACAGTGTTTATATTGAAGCTAAAGGAGAAAGTAATGAGATTAATATTCTAGCTTCATCTATTGGAGGAGGTTTAATAGTATTAGATAAGGTAAATGGTATAGAGGTTCATTATAAGGGCGATTTTCCAACTATTGCTATAGTTAACAAAGATGTACCTGGTATTATTGCTAAGGTTACTTCTATTATATTTGAAAATGATATTAATATTGAAAATATGAATGTAACACCGCAGTTTGAAGGTCCTAATAAGGGTTATGCTATTATTGTTATAGGTATGACCAATGTTATATCTAAAGAGATAGAGGAAAAAATAAGAAGTATAAAAAATATAAGAGATTTTGTATTTTTAGATAAATTGTATTAAAGAGTGTTTAGATAATAAAAAATATATATACGGAGAATAATATAGTATGGATATAAAATCTATAGAATCATTGGTAGCTATTGCTAATGAACAAAATAAAAAAATAAGCGATATAGTAATAGATATAGAAGCTAAGAGTGAAAAAACAGACAGACAGGCAATAATAGATAAGATGACTAGTTATTATGATATAATGAAAGAGTCTGTTGAAAACGGTAAAAAAGATAAATTTAATTTTGTAACAGGTTTGCAAAATGAATGTGTTGATATAGTAGAGAAATTCTATAAAGCTAAAAAAAGTATATTGGGAGAGACTGTAGGGGAGGTAGTAACTGCAGCAATGGCGGTTAGCGGATATAATGCCTGTATGGGTAAAATTATAGCAGCTCCTACAGCAGGAAGCTGCGGAATAATGCCTGCAGTACTTACAGTATGTGAAAATAGAGGATACAAAAAAGAGGATATAGTAAAATCAATGTTTACTGCAGCTGGTCTTGCTGATATTATAGCTCAGGTTGCTACATTTGCAGGTGCAGGCGGCGGCTGCATGGCTGAATGCGGAAGTGCTGCTGCTATGGCTTCTTCAGCCTGTGCTGAGATTATGGGAGGTACTCCAGAAGAATGTTCTCATGCTTTTGCTTTATCATTATCAGCTGTACTTGGTCTTATATGCGATCCTGTGGCTGGATTTGTTGAGGTGCCTTGTATGGGTAAAAATGTTATGTCTGCTGTTCATGCTATTGTATCGGCTGAGCTTGCTTGTGCAGGATTTAAGAGTGTAATACCTCCTGATGAAGTTGTGCTTGCTATGAAAGAAGTTGGTGATGGTATGGACGAAAGATTTAGAGAAACAGCTAAGGGAGGACTTGCAAATACTCCTACAGGACGTGCTATTGCTGAAAAACTTTTGGGAAGAATAAATAAATAATATATTATAAATATTTTTATAGGGCTTGCATTGTTTTGCAGGCCTTTTTTTATTATTACAAAAATTAAAAAATATACTTGTTTTAGAACTATTTTAATAATTATTAAATAGTTTGAAAATTACTTGCAAGATTGAGTATGAAATTATTTAAATTATAAATATAATGTTTTATATGTTGTATATACTTAAACATATATATTTTGTCAAAAATAAATTTTTAAATTTTAGATTTGTGGAGACTAGACCTGCGAAGCACACAGTAGTACCTGCTCTGTGTGCCTTCGACAGCGAAAGGCTATATTTCAGTCTAGATTTAGTAATTTATTCTACATGTAAAACATAAATTAGTACTATTTAGTATTATTGTTACACTTGCACTTTTTGGTTCTTTTTGCGGCGGGAAAAAGAACAACAAAAAAATTGACAAACTTAAGAATTTTTAGTATATACCTAAACAACTATAGTTTATAAAATTTTAATTATTTATAAATGTAATTATAATTTATTTATAATATAAGGTATTTTATCAATCAATAAAATATGTTTTAGATGTATAGTAAATTACTTATTTAGTATAATAATAGGTAATCAGCCGCATACCCTCACCACAGACGGACTTCGTCTCGGGTACTTCCTCACTTCGTTCGGTCGCGTTGACATTTGATAATGGTAGATAATACCGTGCGGTAAGTTGCACGTTAAGCGTCCCGAACGAAGATGAGGGAGAGCTTGCTGTTGACAAATTTAAAAATTTTCAGTATACAAAAAAATGAATATATACCTAAACAAATATATTTTGTCAAAAATGAAGTTATATTTTGTTTTTAATATATGGGGCTTTGCTGCGAAGCACACAGCCGTGCCAAACCCCACTTCTTTTGTGATGCTGTCCGCCTCGCTCTGCGTACCGTAGGCAGGTGTGGCACAAAGAAGCAAAAAGACTGCATATTTATATATTAAAATGATAAATCATACAACATGTAAAACATATGATTTATTTAATAATGTCAAGTAGTTTTGAAGCAAATCTAATAATACATTTACAAATATATAAAAAATTACAAAATAAAAAATTAATTATGAAACAAGTATAATATAATTTCTTGATATAATGTATAAGTTATGTTAATATATTAGTATACAATAGCTGTACGGAGATTATTATGAAAGTAATCATGCTCTTATTTTTGATGTTTATAGTATCATGTTCTCAAGGTTCTAATATTAATACTGATAAAAATACACAAACTAATGAAAATTCTATTATAGATGATAATATAGTTCATGATATGCCTTTGGAAGAGGCTTTAGCTGAATATGAAGAAAGCCCTTGTATTGACATAATAAAAGATTTGCTTTCTTCTGGTAATATTAACAATACTCTTACAGAAACTACAAATATAGTGAATTCTGAAGATACTGAATATGATCTTAGCGTTACTTTTGATGAGGGTACTACAGCATTAATGATAGCTTCTTATTACGGGTATGCTGATTTAGTAAATGCTCTTATACAAAATAATGCCGATGTGAATTTAAAAAATAAAAGAAATTATACGGCACTTTTATATGCTACGGATATATGGGCGAGACAGGGCATTGGAATATATGACAGTAATTATAATGTTGTTGAGCTTTTAGTTATGAATAATGCTGATGTTAATGCTGTTAATAATTACGGCTGGAGTCCTTTATTCTTTGCTGCGGACAACTCTAATTCTGATATAGTAACATTTTTGGCAGATAATGGGGCTGATATTAATTTGATATCTGATGAGGGAATAACACCTCTTTTAATAGCTAATGATGTGGAAAGTGTAAAAATATTGTCTAAAACTACTAATATAAATAAGGCTAATGCATCAGGTATAACCCCGTTAATAGCTTTTTCAGGACGTGAAATATCAATAGAAGCTATTAATATTTTGCTTGAGAATGGTGCTGATGTTAATAAAATAGATAAAGACGGAGAAACTGCTCTTTCTACTGCTATAGAAAATAGTAATTTTGAGGCGGCTTTGCTTCTTCTTAATAATAATGCCAATCCTAATTTGGCTAATAAAAAAGCTAAAGAACTTGCGGGTATTGCAAGAGAGTTGGGAGATGAAGAGGTAGCTTCTATATTGGATAAATATTAAATATTTTGACAATTTGGTTTATTTTGGTATATTTATTACATAATAAGTAAATATAATAAATTATAATATCATGGAGTTTTTATAATGTTTGACAACAATGTTCATTATATAAGAAAAGAGTTAGAATCAATTTATACTATTATAGTAGAGAATTTGGGAAAAGAATTGTTAAATACTGAAATCAAACGCTTGGAATATGAGCCTAAGATGGATAGAATTAATATTAACAACTTTATCTTTATAAGGCTTACTTTTGAAAATGAATATGATCATAAAGAGCTGTATTATGATATATATATTGAAGATGAAGACGGTAATGATGTTGAAAGGGCATTGATTAGTGTAGAAAAACCATTTACTAAAGTTGTTGATAAAATAGACTATTTAGTAAAATTAAATTATCAGGCTAATAATGATGATTAATAGTTATTTTGTATTTTAATAGAGTTTTTATTGTTAATTTAAATGATTACAGTAAAACTCTATTTATATAAAAAACAAGGAGGTTTTTATGCCTCCCTGTTTTTATATATTATTTTGGACTTATTTATAAATTAATTTAATGATTTAGTAGAAAGTACGAATTTATCTTCTGCGTATCTTTGAGTATTTCCGCTTATTATATCATCTAATTTTCTTTTTACTTCATCCTGAGTATCTCCGTCAACTATATATAAAGTATCTCTGTCTACTAAATAGTAACCTTCATATTCCATATCAGTTTCATATTTTCCGAATTCTGTATTTTTTACAACACATGCATTTTTATCTTTATTTGCTTGAGCATTAGGTATAGTAATATCTTCTAACCATTCTAATGTGGCATAATCATCTCTTCCGTCTACTATACCGTTTTCATATTCTCTTTTTACCATTTCAGATTTTTCATTAAAGAATACAAACTCTTCTTCGGTTTCTAATCTTCCGTCATCCATATCTTCTTCAGACTGATACCAAGTAGTAGAATATAATCTTTGTAATAAATTATATTCTGTTGCAGTAGTTTCTGCAGCAGCATTATTAACAGATACTGAAGCATTTATGGCTAAAGACTGAGTGCTTCCGTTCCAATCAGCTAATAAAGTACCTTCTCTTACTGTTTTATCATCGCTTGGTACAATAGTTGTTAATGGTTTATCTCCTGATAAAGCAGGGTTTGTTGGGTTATTTTTGCTGTTACAAGAAACTACTAATGCTGATAAAATACTTAATATTAATATTATTTTTTTCATAACTTTTTAATCCTCTGTATATTAATTTATTTATATAATAACATAATTTTCAAAAAAGTGTAAAAAAAATTTATTTTTTATATATTTTTTAAAATTTTTTTTATATATATAGTGATTATAGTAAATTATAATTACACAATAATGTGATTTATTTTTATATAATATTGATAATTTTACATAGTTACAAAATATAAAAAATATATACTATTTTATTTATAGTTTTTATGATAATTATAATAAATATTTTTTGACAATTTTTTATATTTATTCTATAATAAAATCAATTAAATAATATATAGGGGTATTAAAATGCTACAGTATGCCGTTATAGGTGTAGGAACTTTAGGTAAGGCTTTGATCAACAGGCTTATGACAAAACCTTCTATTGAAGTATTTGCTATAGATAATGATATTAATGAAATAGAAGCCATAAAAAATAATGTAACTCAGGCTATGAGGCTTGATTCCACTCAGAAAGAGGCATTAGAGGCTATTGAGATTAATAAATTTGATGCAGTTATACTTACAATAGGTGAAGATATGATGACAAGCATATTAACGGCTTTGCTTTTAAAAGAGCTTAATGTGAAAAATATTATAGCCAGATACTCCAATGAAAAGCATAAGGCAATACTCAGTATGATAGGTATAACGCATTTGGTAAGCCCTGAAGAATCAATGGGGATACATATAGCGGAGCAGCTTGAGGTAGGGGATACCGTTTTACTTTATGATCTGACAGAATATCATTCTATAGTAGAGTTTCCTGTTCATGGCGGCTTGGCTGGAAAGAATTTTAAAGAGCTTGACCTTAGAAAGAAATATAAAATTAATGTTGTAGCAATAAAGAAAGAAACTGTTGGTATATTGGGAGAAAAAAAGGTTGTTGTAGACTGTACTCCAGATCCTGATGAGCCTATGGTAGAAGGAGATATATTAATTATTGCAGGGCATGATAAAGATATAGAAAAAATGAATAAAAAGATGTCTGAATAATAATGAATACTCAGTTTGCTAAGATTTTTATAGTTATAGGAATAATATTTATAGTTATAGGCATACTTTTTTTGCTTAATATAAAGATTCCTTTCGGTAAACTTCCCTGTGATATAATAATAAAAAAAGAAAATTTTACTTTTGCTTTTCCTCTTATGACAAGTATTATAGCAAGTATAGTACTTTCTTTAATAATGTGGATAATTTCTAAATTCTAATAGTTATTTTTAGTATATACCTAAACGACTATAATTTGTCAAAAAATAAATTTTTAAATTTAGTATTTGTGGGGACTAGCCCTACGAAGTACACAGTCGTGCCCGCTCTGCGTGCCTTCGGCAACCCCAGTTCTTTTGTGACGCTGTCTGTGCTGTAGGCAGGTGTGCCACAAAGAAGCAAAAATGCTTTATTTTAGGTTAAATTTAATAATTTATTCTACATATAAGACATAATTAGTACTATTTAG
>NZ_CASEGO010000114.1 GCF_949287625.1 uncultured Brachyspira sp.
AAAGAATACATTCTACTTTAAATTATGATACTCCTATGCTATACTTTAAGAAATTAAGGAATACTTAAATGCAATATGTATGGAACCCGTGCAATTTTAATTTTATTGAGTATATAAATGCATATAAGTAATAATATTGATTTTAAGTATTCATTATTTTTTTATTTAAATATAAATGTATCTGTTTATAATTTCAAAAAATATTTTGTCCTTGATAGTACTTTTTAAGAATATAAAATATAGAAATTGACAAAATCATTTTGGTATAAACCAAATATTAAAAGAATTACTTGACAATTATAATTTTATAACTAATAGCATATAATTTAATAAACGTATATACCGTATTGACAAAAAAACTGCATACATTAAAATTGAAAAACTATATATGATAAAATAATTTTAATTAAAGAGTACTTAAATAAAAATGAAAATTAAAAATAAAAAAATGACAGCAAAGATAATGTAATAGTTTTTATACTATATCTATTCTTGTCTTTGATTATACCTTCTACTGCAATAACAATTTTTGCTATGGCTGATAAAAATATACAAGAAAAAAAAGAAATAATAAATAAACAAACTAATGCATCGAATTTTGACAATTTTGACAAAGAAGAAACACTTCAAAAAATAATAACATTATTATTATTAAAAGGAACTTCATCATCTAAATATAGCGGATCAAAAGCGGATTTGAATATTGTTGGTGTGAGAGTATTGCTTGTATATGCAATGACTTATATATTATCACTTATAATTACCTCACTTATAGCCCAAAAATATTATAATGAAGAGATAAAACTAAAAGAAGATATTAGAGAGACTATAGGATCAACATTAATAGGGTTAGCTACTTTGGGCTGGAATTCTATTTCTTTTAATAGTAATAGTAATAAAAATGGAAAGTAATAGAGAATATTTAGCTTTCAGCGGAGTGATTTTCGGTTTTATAGCCTGTATTATAATTAGAAAAATAACTTCTTAATTAAAAAAATATTAAAGCAAAAAACTGCAAGTATTAATAAATTTTGAAACAAGTCTGATGTATTGACAAAAAAAGCATATATAATAAAATGATGATAGGATTATGAAAAAAGTAGAATGCTTTTAAATATTTTATTAGCATTTATTAATTTACACAATACAGTTTTATTTTCTATTATAAAAGTCTATATTATCATAAATAAAAAAGTATTGTTTTATATTTTCTTAATCATTATATTTTAATAAAAAGATATTCATAAATACAGACGATTATAGAATAAAAAAATGATAAAGTTATTATGAGAAAAAGAAAAGAAATAAAAGATAGAGAAGAAAAAATTTATATAAGAGCTATTCTTGTTATTATACCTACTATGGCAATACTTATAGGATTGATATTGTTTGTTATTAATGCCCCTGCAATATTAAATAAGTATGATGTAGTAAATAATAAATCAGAAACGATTGCTAAATATTATCAAAAATATGATTTTACTAATGAAAATAAAAAACATGATTTACTCAATTTAGTTATACATTCTCTATATACTAGACGACTTCATTACGGGAGATTTGAATGGATACCAGAGAGTTTATTTTTTAGAGTTACAATCATGTTTTTTCTCAGCTTTTCATCAGCATTGTTTGGTATTTTAGCAGTTCGTAAAATAAAAAAAGAAGGATTAAAAAATAAGAAGGAGTTAATAATTAATTTTCTCCCGTTACTATGGATTTTAATTACTATATTTGCTTTAATTATGCTAAAAGATAATATTATAACTGCCGAAGAATATTTAAATATAGCGGCTGGTATTATATTAGCTTTATTGCTTGCAAATTATAAATCCAAGTATTAATAATTAAGGAGAATAAAAATATTTATGAAAGATATAATTTTTAATTTAATATACAAAATCAATATACCAGAAAATGATTTATTTAGAATGTCGGCATTATTTTTATGCTCTTTTATAATAGTTTTTTTAATATTAGTATTGATTAAAGGAGATTTGAATCTTGATGATTTTTTAGGTGATAGTTATGGTTTAGGTTCGGGTATGGTTATAATATTAGTAATAGCATTTTTGGGAGTATCAGAATTTTTTATAATAAAATGCATTGAAAACATTTATGAATATATATTTATAGCCATTGGTATTATAACAGCATTATTCAATATAAATGAAAATAATATAAAAAAAACATTTTTTGCTGCTTTAATATTTTTCCTCATTCTTTTATATGCAGCATTTTTTAATGCTCCTTCAGCTATAAATGATACAGCTATCAATAATCAAAACATTACAAATAATTATACTAATGATTTGAAATCAACTTTATCAACTCAAAAAGGTATTGCTAACTTATTATTAGGATATAACAATCTTTTTGCTTCGGTTTTATTCGGGGATATTACATTAAAAGATTATATAATTATATCATTAATTTTTATTTTATCTACAATTGTAATTATTTATATAATTAAAAGAATTGAAAAGAGAAAATTAAAATAAGGTATTTTAATAATTTTAATTTTGTTATTTTTTATAATAGGTTCACTATATATAAAATTATTTATTCTTTTTATCACTATCCCTAAGGTATTTACTAATTCTCAATGCTATAAATGATAGTATACCGCCAAAAAAGAATGCTAATAATTCCATCATGCTTTCAATACTTCCGTTCATATTAAAAATAGCCATGTTTCCATGTATTTTATAAATAATAGCCAAACTCATTATAAGAATTACTGCAAATACAATAATATAAAATTTATAAGAGTAATTTTTAAAAAAAATCATCTCTGCCAAAATACCTATGACAGCACATCCTACCATAAATATTATTACTAATCTCACAAATAAATCTTTTGAATCCTCTTCAAAATCTACGTTAGGATTCTCTCTATCTCTCCATTTGAGGTAGTTGCGGCGAATTTCTTTAGTTTCTATACTATTATTGAAATTATAACTATTTTCTAAAATAACATTATCACTTACTATATAGTTTCCATTATAAATGATGTTTTCTTCATTTTCTTCTATTGTATTTGCATTATATACATTATAATTATGTTTTGTCATTTCATTATAAAATATAAAAGAAAGGATAATCACTACAACTGCTAATATACTAATCTTCATATAAACCTCTTAAAAAGTGCTTATTGCAAATTGATACATTTTTATCATAAATTGATTTTTATTTCAAGTTATTTTGCATTACCTACATAATGTATTAATAAAATGATAATTAACGCACGGTAAATAAAGTCTTACAATAAAGTATTTTAATAATTCTAATTTTATTATTTTTTCATAATCGGTTAACCGTGCGGTTAGTAAATTTTTAATTTTAAATAAAGCTTGGGCGGGTGCTAAAAATATAATATAAACTTTTAAATCTAAATAAGATTTAATAGAAAAACAGATTAGCAATTCTTAAAGGGCGGGGAATTAGAATAATTTTTAAAACTTAATTACATTTGCCCACCCTTTAGGCTTTTTATTATTACTGTCATTTTTGTATTATATTTCTTTTTAATATTATCTGTTATTTTAGCTGCCCACCCAAGATTTTTTTTAAATTTATAGCGTATTTCTACGCACGCAGAATAACACTAAAAATATAAATTTAATTATAATTCAAATCTTATTAACTATAAAATTTTACTTACCGTGCGGTTAGTAAATTTTTAATTTTAAATAAATCTTGGGCGGGTGCTTAAAAGATATACCTAAACAACTATATTTTGTCAAAAATAATTTTTTTAAATTTTAAACATCTGCAGGGCTTTGCCACCCACGCTGTGTGCTTACGCAGCACCCACTTCTTTTGGTGCCCCAGGCGAAGCCCGCCTACGGCGAGAAGCAAAAGGACTATATTTTTGCTTAAATTAATAATTTATATTACATATAAAACAATTTTAGTATGATTTAGTACTAATTTCATACTTGCACTTTCGCGAAGCGTATCCGAAGGATAAAAACTTTGACGAAGTCCGCCTCCTGTGAGTGCCTTCGGCAGGCGTGCGACGGGAAAAAGAACAATATAAAAATTGACAAATTTAAAAATTGTTAGTATATATAAAATCTTATTACAAATAAAATTAATAGGAAAAACAGATTAACAATTCTAAAGGGCGGGGAATTAGAATAAAATTTAAACAAATATATTATTTTTATTTAAATAATAATCTTCCCAATAAAAAGCCTATTATAAAGCCTATAGGTAAAGATAAATACTCCAATATGTTTTTTATATTCTCATAATTTATAAAAATAATTAGCCCTGTAATTATAACAGATACAATGAGTATTATTGTGGCAGCAATTAATTCTTTTTTAGGTAAGCTATTTTTTGATAATAATATAAAACTAAGTAAAAAACCTATGATCAGAGAACCTGTGAACATAATAAATACTCTATCTTCTTCAAGATCAAGATCAACATCTCTGTATCTTCTTATGTTTTGATATTTAATATCAGAGTCTGTGTTATAATTATCTTCTATTATAAAGTTATCTTCTACTATATAATTTAAATTATAAATGTTAATTTCTTTATTGTTATTATTTTTTATAAAGTCATTATAAAATATGTAATAAATTATAATGAATATTAGTATAATAGTTAATCTATTTGTTTTTAAGAATTTCATTTTATTTCCTGAATATAACTGCTAAATATAGTTTTACTATAATTTAAAACAAGTATTATTTCAATACTAAAAGATAATTGAGATAAAAATATATTTTTTACATTCTTGAATAATAAGCGATTTTATTATATAATAATCTACTATAGTTTATTTTTGCAGGGCTTTGCCCCGCACCCCACTTCTTTTGGTGACCCAAAGAAGCAAAAGGACTGCATTTTTTAACTAAATATTACTTGTTAAAAAATATTTCTTTTAATTCTTAAAATTATTTATTAAAATACGTCACTATAATTAAGTAAGATATAAAAAATTTTTATTTTAATAAAGAGGTAGATAACTAAATGGCAAAACTTTCGCATCTGGAAAAAGAGTACATCAAAGCTAATTATAAAAATAAAAGCATTGATGAGCTTACAAAAAAATTAGAAAAAGACAGAGAGTTAATAGAAGAATATATTAATAATCTGCAAAGTAGTCAAAAAAATAATACAAAAACTAATAAAGAAAAAGTAAATAGAGAAAACGGCGGAAATATATTTTCTAAATTATTCTCTAAGAAAGAAAATCAGGAACCTATTTATAAAAGATATGAAATAAAACCTTATCATCTTTCAAAAATAGACGCTATATTTGCTGCTGTTGCTTTTCTTTTCACATTCTTTTTGTATTTATTTACGCTAACTCCTTCACTTTCAGCAGGTGATAACGGAGAGCTTACAACCGCTGCCTACTTCTTGGGTGTAGGACATGCTCCGGGATATCCTTTCTACACATTAATGTCCAAATTATTCACTTATATACCAGTAGGAAATATAGCTTGGAGAACCAATTTGTTTTCAGGTACTTGTGCAGCATTTGCTATGATTTTCTTCTATCTTATTATGGTAAAAGTATTGGGACAAAACAGAGTTGAAAGAGGATTTTCTCCAATAGTACAAATACCAGCATTACTTGCAAGTGTTGCTTTTGCTATATCTGATAATATGTGGGCACAGGCTACTATGGCGGAAGTTTACAGTTTGAACATACTTCAAATAGCTTCTATGCTTTTAATACTTGTTTATTGGTTTGAAAATGTATGGAAACATGCAGATGATGAAGTGCCTTATTACGGAAATAAATATTTAATGGCTTTCGGATTTCTATATGGTGTTGCACTTGCAAATCACCATGTAACTTTGCCTTTCGCTTTTGCTCCTCTTTTATTTATAGCTATTGTATTATTTTTGGTACATAAAGACAGATACATTAATCATATAGAAACTTCATTTATATCAATATTTGTATTTTTGGTATTGCTGTTTATAGGCGGTTTCGGATACTATAGATTTATTATGAATTATGAGGCTTATTTATATTTTCCTCCGGGAGTAGCTTCTAATGACTCAATATTTTCTATAATATTTAAGCCTTTTGCTGATATGAATATAATGAGCGATATATTTACAGCACTTGCAAATGGTTCTTATTTAAGACCAGATATGATACAGAATCTTAAGGCTCCATTCTATCCTACTTTATATAAGGGAATGTTTTTAGTATTCTGGCCTTTATTTTTAGTAGTTGTTTGGTGCTTGGTTTATAGATATTTCTTATGCAAAATAGATAAGTTTAATAATGATAATGACTTTATAACAGGCATATCAATATCATATTATAAAATGCTTTTAATGCTTGCCGTAGGAGTTATGATATATGCGTACATGCCTATAAGAGCAAGAGCTTTACCTCCTCTAAACTGGGGTCAGTTAAATGAACCTTCAGGCTGGGAAAATTTAAGCTATTTATTTAGTATGATACATAGAAAACAGTACGGTACTTCTGGAAACGATGTTGCTGCTGCATTCATACTTCACCCAGAACAGGTATCTGCTTTGATAAATATATTTAAAACTCAATTAACAGTTTTGGGATTATTGTTCTTAATACCTGGATTATTTCAAATATTTAAGAAAAATAAGTTTATAGGTATATTCTCAGTATTTGGGCTTTTGAGTTTTGCCGTATCACTTATGGCATATACTAATCCTCCTCCAAGTGTTAGAACTTTATCATTTGTAGAAGTATTCTTCCTTCCAGCAACTTTATATATGCTTGTGATAATAGGCTTTGGTTTTCAATGGTATATGGAATATTTTAATACTAATATAAAAAATGTATTAAAACCTGCTAAAGAAGAAAATGCTGATACAAAGTTAAAACCTTATCATGCAATATCACTTATAGCAATATTTGCAATAATGATACCTATATTCGTTATGAATTTAAGCCGTAACAATAACTCAAAAGACTTCAGTAACCATGACTATTCATACAATATGATGAACTCTCTTCCGGACAATGCTATATTTGCCACAGAGGGAGGAGATAACCAAGTATTCGGACTTGTATATTATACTATGGTAGAAAGAAGAAGACCAGATTTGAAAATATATGACCAGAAAGGTAATGTATTTGAAAGGATATACGGTAACCTTATGAAAACAGACGGCAGATGGCTTGGAGATATAAGCGATGCTGTTGATAAAGACTTTATAGAGTCTGGAAGACCTTATTATATGGCTTGGAGACGAGACGGACTTTACAGGCTTGGTGATTACTACTTTAAGGCTTATGGTTTGGTATTTAAAGTTCAGCCTATAAAATATGCTTTAGTTGATGAGTTGGAGTTCTTTAAAGTTCTTACTGTTAATGACTATAAAGATATTGCAAAAGAACATTTAAAAAGAGATTATGAGAATGACAAACTAGCAGCAGATTTAAATGCATTATTAGATGAAGGCTTAATTTCCGCAGCAAGAAAAAATATTTATGACGGAAACGAAGAGATAACTTTCGTAAAAATGTATGAACTTCCTTTCCCAGAGTTTAAAACAGAAGAGGATTATTGGAACAGCTATACTATGCAGGGAACTCCTGAAGAGATTTCGCATTATGATTTCTTAACTAGAGAGATATTTGTAAGTTCATATTCTCTTGCTAAAATAGATATGTATAACAGAAGAATAAAAACATATCAAAAACTTTTAGGCTTTATGGGTAATGGAGACATTGCTAAAAATGGCATTACAAGAGATGAAGCTAATCAAAAAATAGCAGAGTTTCAGGATTTAAAAAAGCAGGAAGAAGACAGAATGCTTACTATAGGCTTTGATATGTCTAATGTATACTTTGCTGTGGGCAATCAGGCTATTATGGACGGCAACTATGAGAGAGCGGCTTCAATGTTTGAAGAGCTTATCAAATTAGAAAAACTTATTTATCCTGCTTACTTTAATTTGGCTGCTTCTTATGAGTATTTGGCACGCTCAAAAGATACTCCTTATGATAAAGAGTCAGAGTATTTAAATAAAGCTAAAGATGTACTTACTAGAGCAGAAAGAACTTTCCACAGAGGAAAAGATATGGGAGATGCTGCAAGAGAACAGAATCAAACTTATCAGCAGATAAAACAGTTTATGGGCAGAATAGATGCACAGCTTAAAACTACAAGACAGCAGGCTGATAACCTTAAAGCTCAGGCTATGAAAGAAGATACTTTTGAAAGCTATTCTTCTTATGCTAATTATATATATCAGAACAGACAGGATATAGAAGAAACTCTATGGGCAAAATTAGAGGCTAGAAAAAGAGCAAGAACAAGAGAGCATATGGTAGCTGTTAATAAAGATATATCAATACTTTATGCTAATATAGGAGATACTGCAAGTTCTATAAATACATTGATTGATACTCTTAAAATGAGAGATTTGACAAAAGACGAAAGAACAGGACTTGAATTTGATTTGGCTAATATATATCTTAACAGCAAAATGTATGATGAAGCTGTAAGCACATATTCAAAATATACTAATGATCTTAATCAGGACGGTGCATTTGCTTTGTATGCTATAGGTCATATATATATAGAACAAAACAAAGTTATAGAGGCTTTAAATATATATAATGACTTCAAAAGAGTAATGTCGCCTTTAGCGGCAACTAATGATGTGATAGCTAATTTGGATAAAGATGTAGAAAGCAGAAGACTTCAGATAATGCAGTATTTAGCTTCTATGAACAGCGGACAGTAAAAAATAAAATTTTTATAAAAAGGCTTGCTATTAAATTAGTAAGCCTTTTTTATTTGCAAAAAAAAATTAAAAAGTTTATATTTGTTTTTTATTTAAAACTAAAAAAATCAGCAGACAAATATAAATGCCTGCTGATTTTAAAAATTATAAAAGTAACAAAAGATTTGTTTCAAAAGTAAATTAATAGGTAATTATACTATTTTAATTTTTAGTATTTTTTATTTTATAAGTGGGGCTTTGCCCCACACCCCACTTCTTTTGGTGACCCAAAGAAGCAAAAGGACTGCATATTTATATACTAAAATGATAGTTTATATAACATGTAAAACATAACATTTTTAATTAAAAAAATTAAATAATTTTATATTTAATATTGTCAAGTAGTTTTTAAACAAGTCTAAAATTAAAAGCCTAATTCCTCATCTATAAATATTATATGTATTCTGTCCTTTATATGGCATTTATTAACTATAATAGTATAAGCACATAATCTCTTTTCTATATAGCAGTTTTCCTCATCGCAAATCATGTCCCCCTTGCAGCAAGGATTATCTACTTTAAATCTTACAGAATTCTCTCCTGCCGCAATGCTTCTTACTCTTTTTACAGCTTCTTCAACTGTATTACAAACTTTGTTTCTTCCAACAATCAAAAATACTTTTTTAGGTCCGTAAATAGTAGCTGCAACTCTGTTTCCGCCACCGTCTGTAGATACTATATCACCATTTTTTGTTACAGCATTAGCAGAACATAAATAAACATCACTTGTAAATGCTTTTATCTCTGCCTCTGCTTTTAATTCTTTATTATTTCTATCAGCAAAATTTTTATATCCTTTCAAATCTTCTAATATACCCATTTGATTAACAGAAGTACTGCCTCCAAATGTAATAGTATCATTTTCTTTTATAAGAGATAATACAAACTTTTTTGCCTCTTCTTTATTACTAAAACTATCAAAAGCAAAGCCTTTTTTATTAAACTTTTCTTTTAAAACTAAAGATAATCTTTCAAAATATTCTTCCTGAACTGTCATAAAAGCCCCTCATTTATTATTATATTTATTAAACTAGTATAAATACAACTTATATTTTTTTCAATATTATTTTAGATTTAATGCTCACTATATTTGCAGCTCTAACAATATATCTCACATAGATAAAAATTATAATAAATACTATATAAATAAATTTTAGAATAATCAAACATAAAATAATAATGTATTTATTTACATTTCTTTTTTTATAGTATATAATTCTACTGTTTTTAGCATGAATAATATTTTTTATTATAAATTTTATTTTTAACATTAATAAATATTTTATTTAAATTGATTTTAAGAGGGGGAGGTTATTATGCCAGAAAAACAATTTAAGCCAAAAACTAAAGAAGAATTAAAAAAATTAGTAGAAGATGAAAAAATTAATCTTGGAAGTATTGATACAAGTTTAATTACTGATATGAGTGAATTATTTAGAAATAGTAAAAGAGAAGATTTTTCAGGTATAGAAACTTGGGACGTATCTAATGTTGAAAATATGAGCAGTATGTTTAAAGGATGCAAAGAATTTAATCAGCCTCTAAATAGTTGGAATACTAATAAAGTTAAAGATATGGCAAGAATGTTTGACGGCTGTGTTAAATTTAATCAGCTTTTAAATAATTGGGATACTTCTAATGTTGAAAATATGAGCAATATGTTTCAAGAATGCAAATCTTTTAATAAAGACATTGGTAATTGGAATGTTTCAAAAGTAACAAATATGAATTCTATGTTTAATGGATGCTCAAGCTTTAATCAAAATATAAGTAATTGGAATATAAAGAGTGTAAAACATGTGAGCTTTATGTTTGCTAATGCTTCAAGTTTTAATCAGGATTTAAATAATTGGGATATAAGCAAGGTAAAAAGTATTAGTTTTATATTTAATCGTGCTGATAGTTTTAAAATAATTCCTCATAAATGGAATTTTGATCATATAAAAGAAGATATTGATTATATATTACCAGAAGAAATGCTTGATGAAATATATTCTAAAAAAGAACCTATTAATTTATTATGCTATTTATTTTATGATAAATATTATGAAGATGAAAATTTACAAAAGGTAGATGTTAAATTATGGCATAAGACTTTAAAAAATTCAATTAATAGAAAAATTATTTCTTTTGTTTCAAAATTAGAAAAAGATTTTGAAAATGAACTTAAAGATGAAGCGGAAGATAATAATAATAAAAATGCATATTTTCAAAATATAAAAGAAGCAGAAGAATATGTTAATAATAACTATGATAAGTCATTTGATAAAAGCATAAAATTTATAGATGATAAATATACTATCTTTACTAAAGATAGAAAAACAAAAATAAGTTTAAAAATGATTAGGTTTATTTACGGAAGTTATTTAAAAGTTAAAGATAATGTTGTAAGATTAGAAATTATTGACAGCATTATTAATTTGCTTGATATAGAAAGTTTTAGAAGTGCATCTTATGAAATATTTTTAAGCGACAGAAGTAAATTAGCTTCAAGAATTATTTGCGGTATATATGGAGATGGTAAAATAGTAGAAGATTATGTAAAAAGTTTAAAAAAAGAATTTTATCCTCGTTCATACTATGTTTATATTTTAGCTTTAAATCAAAATAAATATGCATTAAAATTACTTTGCGATACATCTTTAAAATCAAAAATAGAAAGTATAAAAAATGCAGCCGAATTAGCACTTGAAACTATAGCTAATAGAATGAAAGTTGAAAGATATGAATTAGATGATTTATTAGTTCCTGATTTTAATCTTGATAAAAATGGCGAGAGAATAGTATATGCTGAAGATAAAGAATATAAACTCTTTATTGATGATAATATAGATTTTCATATTATGCATAATAATAAAGAATTAAAAACAGCACCTAAAACTTTTTCTAAAGAGTTAAAATCAGAAATAACTTTTATTAAAAAGGAAATAAAAAATATTGTAAAAAGTCAAAGGGATAAAATGATATATCTTTTAATGAATGGAAGAAAATGTTCTTATAATTTTTGGAAATCTGTTTATATAGATAATTATTTTTTTAATAGGTATGCTGTTAAATTAATTTGGAACTTATATGATGAAAATAATTTGTTTTTAACAACATTCAGATATTTAGATGATGGAAGTTTTACTGATTATGATGATAAAGAAGTAAAAATCAATGAAAATAATTCTATTAGTTTAGCATACGTAAATGAAATGGACAATGATATTATAAAGAAATGGAAAAAACAATTATCAGATTATGAGATTGTTCAGCCTATTAAGCAATTAAGAGTTATTGATGATTTAGAAAAAGAATTTTATTCATATAATGATGAGTATAAATTATATAAGTTAAAAAATTTTGTTAATAAATATCCTTTTAATGAATATTATGAAGATTATTACACAATTGATGGATATAAATTTGAAGAGAAAGTAAGCGGTTTAGCATTGGATATATCAACAAATGGTATTAGCAGAGATAATGCTGACTTTGGAGATATGATAGAAATAGTATTAAAAATATTAAATATATCAGAAAATAATAAAGATTTAGTTGATAGATTTATGTTTGGTTCTATTTTAATGCTTGAAAATTTGGTACAATAATAAATTTAACAGTGTAGGCTAATATAACGATGACAAATGAGCCGAAGCATCTAATAACTGAAAAGTTATTAGATATTAAAGCGTAGGCGAATATAACAATATGGAGAAGAAAATGGAAAAACAATTTAAGCCAAAAACTAAAGAAGAATTAAGAACTTTAATACAAGATGAAAGTATTTATTTAGGAGATATAGATACAAGTTTAATAACAGATATGAGTACTTTATTTTTTAATAATATAAGAGAAGATTTTTCAGGTATAGAAACTTGGGACATTTCTAATGTAACAAGTATGAGCGGTATGTTTAAAAATGCAGTTAATTTCAATCACAATATAAATGATTGGAATGTATCTAATGTTACAGTTATGTCTGCTATGTTTTGCGGTGCTAAAACATTTAATCAGCCATTAGATAAATGGGATACTTCTAATGTTCAATATATGATGGAGATGTTTAAGAATGCTGAAAGTTTTAATCAAAATATCAATAGCTGGGACGTTTCTAATGTAATAAGTATGAGAGAAATGTTTTACGGCTGTATAATATTTAATGAACCTTTGGATAATTGGAATACTTCTAAAGTTGACTCTATGAATGGTATGTTTTTTGGAGCTTCAAATTTTAATCAGCCTTTAAATAATTGGGATATTTTTAATGTAGAATTTATGGATAATATGTTTGAAAGAGCTTCTAATTTTAATCAGCCTCTTAATAATTGGAATACTTCTAATTTAAAAAGTATAGTAAATATGTTTTATAATGCCTCTTCATTTAATCAGGATTTAAACAGTTGGAAAACAGAAAAAATAGAATATATGAATCAAGCTTTTTTTAATGCTTTATCTTTTAGTCAAGATAATATTAAAAATTGGAATTTTAAAAAGGTTAAAGAATTTGATAGAATTTTTAATAATGTTTCATTAGATTTAGTTTTAAAAATATATTCTTTTCAAAGCTCAAAATCTGCTGCAGCAAATCTCGAAGAAATTACAAATAAATTTGATAAAAAAGAAGTTTATAAACTTGGATTAAAATATAATAAAAAATCTGTAGCTGATATTATAAAAAAATTAGAAAATACGCATTATGAAGAATTAAAGGAATTAATTGATAATAAAGAAGATATTATAAAAGAGTATAAAGAATTAGAAAAATCAGAAAAGAAATCAGAAACCAAAAAAGATAAAAAAGATAGTAAGCAAAGTAAAATGCATCAGCCAAAAAACAAAAATGAATTAATAAAACTAATATCAGAAAAAACAAAACTTGATAAAATAGATACTTCTTTAATAACAGATATGAGTAATCTTTTTAAAGGTTCTAAATTAAAAAAGTTTGACGGTATAGAAACTTGGAATGTATCTAATGTAGTGAATATGGAAAGTATGTTTGAAGGAGCATTAGCGTTTAATCATAATATTGAGAGCTGGGATGTTTCAAAAGCTGAGAATATGAGTTCTATGTTTAAAAAATGTAAAAAATTTAATTCTCCGCTTAATGATTGGAATGTATCTAAAGTTGTTAATATGAGAGCTATGTTTGCTAATTGTGAAAGTTTCAATCAGCCATTAGATAAATGGAATGCAAGTAATGTTAAAGATATGTCATCAATGTTTTATTATGCTGAAAGTTTTAATCAAAATATTAATGATTGGGACGTTTCTAATGTTGAAAATATGGGCAGCATGTTTCAAGGAGCTGTTAATTTTAATAGTGCTTTAGACAAGTGGAATGTATCTAATGTAAAAGATATGTCATTAATGTTTTGCTTTACTAAAAGTTTTAATCAGCCTTTAAATAGTTGGAATGTGTCTAATGTTATTAATATGGAAGCTATGTTTAAATTTTCTAGTTTCAATCAGCCTTTAGATAATTGGAATGTAAGTAATGTTAAAGATATGTCAATGATGTTTGATAGTGCTAAAAGTTTTAATCAGCCTCTTAATAATTGGAATGTTTCTAATGTTACAAGTATTAGTCAGATGTTTCATTATGCTTCATCATTTAATCAGCCTTTGGATAATTGGGACGTTTCCAATGTAGAATATATGAACTCTGTATTTTGTGAAGCTGAAAGTTTTAATCAGAATTTAGAATCTTGGAATGTATACAAAGCAGAGCCTAATCGTATGAGGGATATGTTTGATAACTCAGCAATGAAAAATAATACGCCTTCTTGGTATAAAGATTAATTTTTATTAAGTTTTAATTATCTAATAATTTTTTAATAAAGTTATTAGTTGATTAAAACTTAGATAATGAGCATATAGACAGATATTACAATTTAATATATACCTAAACAATTATATTTTGTAAAAAATTAATTTTTTAAATTTTGATATTTGCTGGGCTTTGCCAACCACGCTTGTGTTACGTAGCCCCCAGTTCTTTTATGACGCTGTACGCCTGCGACCGAAGGAAGTACCGTTAGGTATGTCATATGGGAAAAGCTGATAATACATTTATAAAATAAAATTAAGCAGAAGTATACATTAAAGTTACATCTGCTTAATTTTTTATATATAGTTAATACGTTTTTTATATAGTATCTTCAGCTTCTTCTATTTTTTTGCTGTCAGTTTGGATATTATTCTCACTCTTTTTTATTTTATCTTCTTCAGGTACTCTTTTCATGCCATTAGCTAAAAAACCATATACTATATAAACACCAGAACCTATAAGCCCTGCAAATATAGGAGCTTCTACCCAGCCTATATTAAGTTTTAATATAAATATAGTGCTTGTTATTAACCCCACAATCATAGATAAAAGTGCAGATGTAATATTAGCTTTTACAATAGTTCTCATCATTATAGGACCTACAAACATAGCTATAAGTCCGCCTGTTCCTATATATGCTATTTTATTAAGCATTCCCTGAGGGGCAAGATATGTAAGTATAAGTCCCCATACCCCAGTAAATATTACTCCAAGTCTGTTAGTCATAGGGCTGCTTTTTTCTGGTTTATTTGTAATAGATACTACCAAATCATGCGAAAGCGAAGAGGCTAGGGCTTGTAAGACAGAACTTATAGTTGAAAGCATAGCAAATAATATAAATAGTATTATCATACCTCCTATTGCAGGGTGAAGATATGTTGTTAAAAATACAGGCATAGCACTGTCTGGGTTTTGTAAATTAGGGTTTTTATAAAACATATAAAGTCCTGCTATAGGTACTAAACTTAATATTATACCCATAGGTGCCATATATAAAGACATTAAAGGTATATTTACATTTTTCTTAAATGACAAGAATCTTACAGACATGTAGGGTAGGGTTGTAGTAAATAAAAATGCATATATAAAAACTAAAAATACACTGTATTTAGCATTACCGTAAGGAACAGAAGTTTCCGGATTAATAAACTCTGGTTTTATTTCTCCTACTTTTTGAATAAGTTCAAGCATAGGTATATCTTTTACAATAGTTAAATAAACTATTATAGAAGCAATTAACATTCCTATACACATTACAGTATCAGTTATAGCAACAGCCAAAAGTCCGCCCTGAACAGTGAATATAATTATTACAATCATTAATATAATTGAAGCAGTATGTTCAGATATTCCGAGCCATTGAGAGCCAACTAAACCTATAGCTCTTATTTGACCTATTATATAAACAGATAAAAATACAAAAGTAGCAACTCCTCCGAAACCATGAACTATTCTTTTTTGTTTATCACTGCCATGATGAGTTTTAGCAATATATTCTGGTACGGTAAATCCGCCGCTTTCTTCAGCTCTGTTTCTCATAAAGCCTGCAAAAAATAAAGTTCCGAAAGTAATAGCAGGAGCAAAGAAGAAATTAGCAAATATCTCTATAGCTCCGTATGCATACGTTGTACCTGGAGATCCTATAAATCCCCAGCCGCTGTATCCTGTAGCCATCAGAGTTCCTGCTCCCACAAAAGCACCTATTGATTTAGCCCCTAGTAAAAATCCCTCTGAAGCTCCCTCTTTAATTTTTAACTGCGACCAGTAACCTATTGCTATAAGGGCAATAGAAGAAATTATCAATATAATCCAATTTGTAATCATTTTTATTATCTCCTAAATAACTATTTTTTAATTTTTTTACTATTTTTTAAAGCTCTTAAAATACATGCTGTAATAGGCACTATCATTAATATTACACAGCCGTAAATAAAATAATCCATAAGCCATGAACCTGTCATAATTTACTCCTTTAATGATAAATTAATACTTAAAATAATAATCCATTAATATGTTTTTGTTTATTGTAAGTTTTATGAATATTATCAATTATTTTTTATGTTTAAGAGAGAAAAAATAATTAATTTTTATTTGAAAAAAAAGAATACACTCTATCACCTTAATAGAGCTAATGTATGATATGATACTTCATTGATAGAAGAAGAAGAAGAATATTTGTTAATGTTTAGATATTTCATTATTAAATACTCCAAAATTGATGCATATATAATAAAGTTATAAAGATGCTCAATCAAGTAAAACAATAATATTTTTACTTATAGTAAGTATACAACTTTTAATTTTTTTTGTCAACTAAAAAAATTATACAATTTTGTTTAAGTGCCATAGATATTCTTTATAATTTAAATTATCACTACAAACAAAAAGGAATAGCTATGAAACAATATAATACAAATCAGAAAAAAAGATAGTAGAATTATCAATAAAGTTAAAAATAAAAGAGTGCGGACTCTTAAATTTAATATTAGTATTCGAACTGATTATTACTGTAAGAATAAGTATGTAACAAAAAATAGTTTTAATGAGGTTAATAAAGAAAAAGGTCATTAATAGAGTAATTGAAATAGGTAAGAAATATATAAATATGGACTACAGCTTTGAAACAATATTAAAAAAACATCATTTATATCAATATAACAAGAAAATAATAATGAAAAAATATAGAGGAAATCATGCTATTTATATAAAAGAATCGGATAAAAAATATTAATATTTATAGACTTTGTCATACCGCTATCTTAATACTTCTAAAATAAATATTTTTGATGAATATTGTTTGAAAAACAAATTGGAACGAAAGTATATAATAGCAGTACATAGATATAACGAGTTAATTGCTGAAAGAATAAAAAAATATTACAGCAAGGAAAGTCAATATCTATAGCCCCATGACATATTTATAATATTTTTATTTGTTTTTTAATATACTGCCTTTTATATCAATAATAATAACATTATTATTGATATCTATTTCATATTTGTTTTTCTTTTTTATTATTCTGTATATATTAAAGTTGTCGTATTTTTCTTTTATAGTATTTATAACTTCTTTTTCTATAATATTATCTTCAGCAAGTTTTTCTATTATAGTAAATGCTATCTCATTACCGTTTCCTATAATAGAAGTCCATTCACCTCTTGAAGTAAAGTTTACAGAGCTTCCGCCTTTAAATATAACACTGTATGATGAAGTAAATGTTGTCTTAAAAACATAATAATCATTAAAATATGTTTCTATAAAGTTTTTTGCTTTCTCTGGAAGTTTTTGATATGGTATAATATCCATAATTTTAATCTAATAATTTTTATATAACTTTATAAAATACTTTGCTTATTGATTTTCATTTTTTTCTTTTTCTATCATATCTTCTAAATATGCTTTTAAGAAAATATAATTATGAGCATCTTCAAGGTTTTGATTGTTTTCAATTTTTTTATTTAGAAATTCCACTAATTCTTCTTTTGTTTTCATAATAATATCCTTTAGTAGTTTATGTATTCAAATTTTTTAATTCGGTTTAAACCTTATAATATTATTTCTAGTATGTCAATAGTTTTATTTAATTTATACTGCACGGGTTCCATACATATTGCATTTAAGTATTCCTTAATTTCTTAAAGTATAGCATAGGAGTATCATAATTTAAAGTAGAATGTATTCTTTTATG
>NZ_CASEGO010000115.1 GCF_949287625.1 uncultured Brachyspira sp.
TTATCCTACATATAAAACATAATTAGTACGATTTAATAATAATTTTAATACTTGCACTTTTTGGTTCTTTTTGCGGCGGGAAAAAGAACAATAAAAAAAATTGACAAACTTAAGAATTTTTAGTATAATTTAACATTAATATATTTTATACTTCGGATAATAACATGAAATACAATACATTAAAAAATAATAGTTTTTTGATAATATCATTAATATTGATAATAGTAATGTACTATTCTATAACTCAATTAATATTTCCAATGTTCTCTGTAAATAAAATGAATTTCAGCATTATAGATATAATTTATGTATATGTATTTTCAATAATATCATATATACTTTCAAATAAAAATAAATTAACTTCATACTTTTTTATAATAGTTGCAGTATTTTCTTTTTTTACAATAGAACCATTAGGCATGACAATAGAAGCAAAACCTTTGTTTTTTACTGACATGCCGGACATGTATCCTTCTCTTATAGAGGTGCTTCCGCTATATATGCAGATAATTACTATTACGGCAACAGCTCTTTATTTCGGACTATTACTTGCTTATGCTTTGTACTTTATATACGGCCTTTATAAAATGTATAAAACAAATGTAAAAAAAGCTGTTATAATGACAATAATAGTTGCTCTTGTAACTTATATATCATTTTTCAGACCTGTAAAAATTAATTCAATATATGCTGACTATAATGACATAGCAAATAAATACGGCATTATAAATACTATAAGCTATAGAATATCATATGATAAGTCTGTAGAAGCAAAAGCAGATAAAGAAAGTGTTGAAGAGGCATTGAAATTATTAACAGACATTCAAAATAAAAGAGATATATCAAACTTAATACTTCCATATGATACAAATAAAAAAAGAGATGTATTTGTGATATTTATGGAATCATTCTATGACTATAAACATTTTCTTCCTCTTATGGATAAAGATCCTTTTCCCAAAGAATACAGAGAATGGGCAGGCAATTCTACAAGAGTGGGACCTAATGACAGCTACGGAAGTTTATTTGCAAGAACATCTGGTCTTATAGCTTCTTCGCCTTTATTTCCTAAAAAACAAAAAACTCCTATATATTCAGCTTTGCCTTATATTATGAAAGATAACGGATATCATACAATAGCATTAGAAGAATCAGGAGTGACTTATTATCTTGATGCATTACTTCCAAATATTGGAATGGAGGAAGTAGTTTTCAGTTTGGGACTTACCAATATAAAAAATTATATAAAAACTAATAATTATGATAAGCCTATATTTTTGGCAGGTTTTACATTTATGGGGCATGCTGGAAGCCATGTTTCAAATGATTTGAATGTATATGAAAACAATAAAAGATTGATGGAGAAAATAAATAAAAAAGATATACCAGTACTTATAGAGACTATGGAAAACTCGGCATTAGCAGCTAAAGATATAATAGATACAAGAGATACTATATTAGAAAAATATCCTGATGCAATTATAATATTTAAACATGATCACTTATATCCGTATTTAAAAACAATAATAGAAAACTCATCTATAGATAATGATATAAAAGAAGATTTCTTTAATGATAATACAGTATCTCCTATGTTAATATGGAACGGTACAAACGGGGCTTATAAATTTGAAGAAGACGGATTTCCTCCAGAAAATATTCCTATGTTTGTAGCGGCAAATACAAAGGCAAATTATACTAACTCTATAATATCTCTTTTATATAAAGATAAGATTGATAATATTATAAGATATTATAATGCTTTCTATACTAATGATAATGGAAGCATAAAAAAAATAGAAGTAAAAAAAGACAGCACTTCATATATAGTAAATCATGCTCAAAAAATATTATCTGAAGATATATTAAGAGGAAAAAAATATATATATAATAATAACAAATAATAGACTTGTTTCAAAAGTACTTAACAATATTATATATAAAATTTTTACAATTTATTAATCATCAAAATAATGTTTTATATGTGGTATAAATCATCATTTTGGATATAAATATGCAATCGCAAAGGCTGCATTTCAGGTTAAATTTAATAGTTTATTCTACATGTAAGACATAATTAGTACTATTTAGTATTATTTTTAGATTTGCACTTTCGCCACAGGCGGACAGCGTCACAAAAGAAGTGGGGTTGCCGACACCAAAGGTGGACTCCGTCGGCACGCAGAGCGGGCACGACTGTGAAGACCTGCAAATATTTTAAATTTAAAAAATTAATTTTTGACAAATTATAGTCATTTAGGTATATACTAGCAGCTTATTAATAATTAATTATATATTCTTAATATTATTTTGGGCTGAAGCTTTTTATAGAAGTTTCAGCCTTTTATATTTTTTATTAAATTTCTATTTTAAGTCCGTCATAGGCAGGATGCATATTTGAAGGAAGTTCTCTTTCTAAATGTCTATGCAAAACATCATGTGTCATATGTGTAAAATATGCTTTTTTTACCCCGAGTTTATCTGCTATATTTACAGATTCCTGTAATGATAAATGAGTATGATGAGGTCTGTATCTTAAGCCGTTTAAAACTAGAATTTCAGTTCCTTCTATCTGTTTTAAACTTTCATCGCTTATACTGCTTGCATCAGTTATATAAGTAAAATTATTGAATCTGTATCCTAATATATTTAAAATGCCATGTTTTACAGAGATTGGAGTAACTTTTATATCATCAAAAAACATTTCTTTTTCTATATGATGAAATACTACCTGAGGAAGTCCTCCTCCAATCTGAACTGGATTAAAAAAATAGTCATACTTTTCTCTAAGTGTATTCATAGTATCTTTATTGCCGTAACAGTCTATGGAAGTATGCATAATAAAGTTTAATGATCTTAAATCTACTATTCCAGAAGTATGATCTGCATGTGCATGCGTATAAAATACCGCATTAAGACTGCCGATTTTTTCTCTTAGCATTTGCTGTCTGAAATCTGCTGAAGTATCAACTATATAGTTTTTACCATTATGCTGAATAAGTATAGATGAACGAGTCCTTTTATCTCTTTTATCCTTGCTTTTGCATACTTTACATTTGCAGCCTATCATTGGTACGCCGTCAGAAGTGCCAGTACCCAAAAAAGTTATTAACATAAATTTGCACCTCCATTTATTATTATATATTGATATTATATAGTTTTTATTCTTAATATCAAGTTATTATTTTTTAATAAATAAAAGTGCTTTTTTATATATAACTTTTTTAATTAACCTTTTTTATAATCCATTGAATAGCGAAAGCATCTTCTAATATTTCACCTAGCATAAGCCCAACATTCATTAATTCAGCACCTGTGTAAAGTCTATCTGAATTATTTACTTTATATTTTGCCTTTGAATCCAAAGCCTCTAAACGCAAACGTTTAGTTACTAAATTAGGTATTACACATATCTGTACATAATTTACAACTATAGTCTCTTCATCAATACTTTTGTGCATCCAAGCATATTCATTTTGAGCATGAAGTCCTTTCAAACGGTACATACTTCCAAACTGAACAGTGCTTCTTATACTTTTATATATTTCTAATTTTTGAGATATAACTTTTTTATCTTCTTCGCTTATTTTATTTAAATTAAGTTCAAGTCCCAAATTTCCCCACATAGCAACATTAGCTCTAGTTTCTATTCTCTCTTTTCTTCTTGTTTGATGATTAGGAATATCTGATATATGACAAGCCAATGATATAGAAGGATATACCAAAGAAGCACCGTACTGTATAGCAAGTCTTTCTATAGCATCTGTATCATCGCTAGTCCAAACCTGAGGCATATAATAAAGCATACCAGCATCGCATCTTCCTCCTCCTCCAGCACAGCTTTCAAAAAGTACATTAGGAAAACCATTGACTATATTATCTAGCACTCTGTAAAGACCTAGCATATATCTATGAGCCTGTTCTTTCTGTCTTTCTGGTTTTAAATAAGATGAACCCATGTTAGTAATATTTCTATTCATATCCCATTTTATATATGTAATATTATTTTTAGAAAGAAGTTCAGTCATAAAGTTTATTATATAATCGCATACTTCTGGATTGCTTAAATCCAAAACATATTGATGTCTTGAAGTCTCTATCTTTCTTCCTTTTACATGAATAGCCCATTCTGGGTGCTTTCTAAATAAATCGCTGTCTGGAGATACCATTTCTGGCTCAACCCATAATCCAAAGCTAATACCTTTTTTGTTTATATCATCTATCAAACTTGATAAACTTCCGCCTAGTTTTTGTTCATTAGGTGTCCAATCGCCTAGAGATGTTTTATCATCATTTCTTTTTCCAAACCAGCCGTCATCTAATACAAATAATTCTGCTCCTATGTTTTTACCTTCTTCTGCTAGTTTTAATAAACTTTCTTTATTAAAATCAAAATAATTAGATTCCCAGCTGTTAATTAAAATAGGACGTTCTTTATAAGCATATTTATTTGACATCAAACAATCCTGATATAATTTATGAAAAGTTCTTGACATATCGCCCAAACCTTTATTTGTATATATTAAAACTGCTTCCGGAGTTTGGAACTCTTCATTAGGCATTAATGTCCAGCCGAAGTCAAAATCATTGATTCCCATTTGAAATCTTGTATTTAAATGCATGTCTGCTTCAGCACTTATTATAAAGTTTCCGCTGTATATAAAGTTCATAGCAAAAACTTCTCCGTTATTTTCATCGGTATTAGGAGATATTAAAGCTGCAAATGGATTTTGTCCATGTCCTGAAGCTCCTCTTATACTTCCTATAGACTGCATTCCCTGTTCTAAGCGTCTTCTTTTTATATGGCATTCTCTTCCCCAAGCTCCCGCTAAATGAATAAACTCAAAATTACTTTCCTGAATATCAATATTTGCAGACATTATTTTTTCTATATACAGATCATCAGAAGGATTTTTATTTATAACTTTAACGGATTTTGTAAAAGCATTATGTTTTTCAAATACTGCAAGTGTAATTATAACTTCTACTTTTTTTAATTCATCGAATAATGTTAATTCTAAAACTTCGCTGTCATCATTTGATAGTACAGTAGGAAGTCCGTTTAATTTTTTCTTTGTTTTATATATATTATGATATTTATAACGCAAATCTGTAATTCTTGAGCCGTCTTTATAAACAAAATGAAAAGCTGGCTCTTTCAAATCTGTATAGCCGTATGAAGGGTATATTTGAGGTATAAGTTCTAATTGAAATTTTTTCTTATTATCAGTATCAGCCATATAGTTGGCTTCTGTAATACCATCTATAATATAGTCTATATCTGAAGCTTCTATCTTTGCTCCAAAGTAAGGTAAAAATACATAATTATCCTCATGTATCATAATAACTAAACTTGATGAAACAGTATTCAAAAAGAAAAGTTTTCTATTTTTATTATTTTCAATTAGAGTAATCATTTTTTCTCTCCTAAAAATATTTATAAAATCTTATTAAATTTAAAATAAATAATATAAATAATTATAATAGTTTTCAATAGTGTTTAATAAAAAATATAAAATTTATTGGTTTTATTATCAAAAAAACTAAAAAAATAGTAATCGATTACAGTTTTAATATGTAATTTACACATTTTGTTAAAAAAATTATTAATTTTTATATTCTATTTACTGACAATTTTTTTATTTTTAATTTATTATAAATAATAAGTATTTTAAGGAGTCAATAAAATGAAAAAGAAAATTGATGTTTTGGATTATGCTAATTATATTTTAAAAGAAATGAGAAAAGGAATTCTCATAACAACCAAATCAAACGGAAAAGTAAACAGTATGTCTATAGGCTGGGGAACTTTGGGGGTAGAGTGGAATAAAAATATATTTATGATACTTATAAGAGAGAATAGATTTACAAGAACTATGCTTGATGAAAATCCAGAGTTTACTGTTAATATTGCCATGGATAAGTCTGATAGAAATATTATAAAAGTATGCGGTACAAAATCCGGAAGAGATACTGATAAAATAAAAGAGCTCAATTTAACTTTAGAAGATTCAAATTTTATTTCTGTTCCAGCTATAAAAGAACTTCCTTTAACTCTTGAATGCAAAGTTATTTATAAACAGATACAGGATTCGAATAATATACCAGAAGACATAATAAAGAAATTTTATCCTCGAGATGTTGAAAGCAGTGCATCAGGAGCAAACAAAGATTTTCATATAGCATACTACGGAGAGATAGTTGACAGCTATATTATAGAGTAATTATTATGTAATTTTCTTAAGTATATGACAATAAAAATTATATTAAAAATCTACAGTAAAAAGTTCTGTATAATTTACAAAATCGCTTGAATATAATGTCATTGAATTTGCTTTGAATGATAATTTTTTGAAATATGAATTATTAACTTCTTCAATTTTTTCTTTTAATTTTTCATTGTCATATACTCTTTTTACTCTTGCTAATGTTATATGAGATTTAAAATCTTTTTTATCGTATTTAAGATTTTCTATATTATTTAAATTATCTCTCAATACTTTTACATATTTTTCTAATTCATCACTTACTGCTTTTACAAATATTACATTTATATCTTTGAATTTGTTTGTGAAGTAAGAAATATTTTCAAAGTTTATATTAAATACAGTAGGGTAGGAGTTTATTACTTGTTTTTTTATTAATTCTATTTGTTCTTCTTTTATATTATCAAAAAATACTAATGTTATATGCATTTTGTTTTTTGATACTTTTTTTAATTCTGCTATTTTTTCATCTATTTTTAAAATATTGGAATATTTGTTTTTTATTTCTTCATTTAAGTTTAATGCTAAAAATGCTCTCATACTATTTTAATTCCTAACATTTTTATTATTATTTTTTCATCAGTATTTTATAATAAGCCAGTAAATATTAATACAAATTTTTTTATAGTTAATAATTTCTAAAATATAATTTTTTATATATCGAGGCTCAATGATTTTGCTATCATATCCATTGTAACATCTTTATATAGAGTTTTATTAGGCACTACATTACCGTTAAATTGTTTAGGGGTTATTTTTAATTCATTAGTATTTTCTGTGTTTATATTTTCTGCAGCTTGTAAAATCATACTTGTTTTATCTAAATATACTTTTTTATCATCATTATATTTAAATGTTATATACATTTTTACGTTTGACATAAGGTTATGCTCTATAGTAAAATAATTGTCTTTATAAACTATATTGCAAATAAGTCCTTCTATATTTTGATTATAGCTTTTAAAAGCAATATTGCCGATATATTTATACTGATTGTTTTGTTCTATTTGAAATAAACTGTAATAATACCAATAATTATTTTTTAATATTACCATCTCATATGATGATTTGTCAGTAAATCTAATTTTTCTAATAGCATAAACTGACAGATCTCTATTGTTTTTTAAATTTCCATTTTCAGTAAAATATTTTTCATTTACTTTTATGGGTTTGTCATTAATATTTTGAGAATAAAGATTAAAAGAAAATATAATAACGAATATTAATAGCAATCTTATTAACATAGATAAAAAACTCCAAATTATAATAAATGAAGTTATACCCTATAACCCTTTATTTGTCAATATTTAATGAGTTTAAAATAAAAAAGCCGTTCCTAAAATATTTAGAAACGGCTTATTATTTTCAGTATAGAATTTTATGCCCCCATATCCATTATACCGTCATTAAGCATAGCATCATTATTGTCAGGTAAGTATGATGGGAAGTCATTAGGTGAAGAAGGTACTGTATTATTACCAGGATTGGATCTTGCTTCATATTTCTCTAATATTCTAGCAGCAACAGCAGCGTCCATCAAACTTAAAAGGTATGAAGTAGTACTGTTTCTTCCTTCAGCAGCAGCTATGGAATCCATTTCGAGAAGTACATCTATTACCAAATCATCAGAACCGTTTGCAGCTAACTGATTAAGTAAAGCTACAGAGTTTTGAGGAGGCATGCTGTTGATTTTGTTTGCCAAATCTGAAAGTACTAACTGATACTGTGAAGATTCGTCCATTGTTGCCTGATAATTAGACCAAGCATTTAATAGATTTTGTCTGTCTTGTTCTATCAATTCAGACTGAGTATTTAATTCCAATGCTCTGCTTGCTATTAGAGATTCCTGAGCCTGTAAATCTTTTTCTCTTAAGTTAAAGGATTCTCTCATCTTATTTAAATCATCTCTTGCAAGGAGCGACATATCTTCTACTCTTTGCTTTTGAGTGAATCTATTTAAAAATCCTGGTACATTAGGAGCTATTTTATTACGCATTAATGTGTAGTAATTTACAACTCCGAAAATATCAAACATATAGAGTAATGCTATAAATGCTATTAAATTGACTATAGTTAAAATTGCTATTTTAAATTTCATAACCTTTAATCACCTTATAATATTATTACAACATAATATAGATAAAACAATAATATGTCAACTAGATTTTGTTATCATAATTATTATCGTAATAATAAAATATTTAGTTATCATATTTTTTTTAAAAAAACAAAAAAGAGGCTTTTTTATTAAGCCCCTTTTATATATATGCCCTAATTTTATCTTATTTCTTAAATATACCTAAAGGTTTTCCTACAGGAAGTACAACTCTTCCTAAATTTTTGTTTAATACACCAGCAGCAGCACCATAAAAACCTAGTAATCCAGCAGCAAGTTCTGAAATACCAGCTATTATCTGAGTTTCTTTTACTGCTATACCTAAATAATTTAATGCCATAGCTACTAAAAGTACGTCTACAGCAACAAATATAAAGAATAATACTTTATGAGCTTCAGCAGCACCAAAAGTTAAAGGTCCTACAAGAAATAAATAAGCTATACATACAACCCCAAATTGTCTCATGTCGATAGTGTTTTTCATTTCTTCTCCAAATACTCCCAAAGTTGTAAGCCAAATAAAAGCTACAGCTATCCAAAATAACCCGAAAGAACCAAATACTGTAGCCCCAAATACATTTTCTTTTTTGAAATCAATAATAGCCGCAACAAATTGTGTTATACATCCAAGAAATATTGCCCAAGGAATAAGCCCTGAAAATCCTGATGTAAGTCCTAATTTTTGTGTTGAAGCTACAAATGTTATTACTGCAAGACCGAATAAACCAAATGGTGCTGGGTCTGCAAGCGTTTGTGTTACTTTTACTTCATTATTCATAATACATACTCCTATATCCTATTTTTTAAACAGTATAGAAAAAAAAACTTGTATGTCAAATTTCATGTACATAAAATTAAAAAAAAATTTACAAAAAATATTAATTTATGTGATTTTTTCATTTATTTATAATAAATTAATTATTATATATTAATAATAATAA
>NZ_CASEGO010000116.1 GCF_949287625.1 uncultured Brachyspira sp.
GTCGATGTCAAATGTATTACTCAAAATGGTTCTGTTGTTATTATAGAAATACAATTACAAGGCAATTCAAGATTTCCAGAGCGTATACTTTATTATTGGGCATCTAATTACAGTAAATTATTAAAACATGGTGAAAGATACGATGAATTAACTCCAGTAATAAGTATAAATCTTCTTAATTTTAATTTAGATAAAACTAAAAATATACATTCCTGCTATATGCTTTATGAGATGAATAATAGAAGGTTATTAACAGATCATCTTCAAATACATATAATAGAATTAAAAAAGTTTAAGAAAAATGTATTATCTAAAGATTTAAATTATTGGCTCAAAATATTTACAAGCAAAAATTTGGAGGCATCTATGTCTGAAATAGTAAAAGAAAAACCCATAATGGAAGAAGTGCAGAAAAAATATAATAATTTTGTAAAAAGCAGATTAATGATGATGGAATATGAGAAAAAAGAAGCTTATTTATATGGTAATCAGATAATGCTTGATGAAGAGAGAAGATTGGGTAAGGAAGAAGGTATAAAGGAGGGTATAGAAAAAGAAAAGATTTCATTGGCAAAAAAGATGAAAGATGATAGAGTAGATTTAAATACTATTTCTAAATATACAGGATTAAGTATAGAAGAAATAGAAAAACTATGATAAAAAACTTTACTTTAATCCCCGCCCTTTTAGATTTTAAAGTCTTATTTTTCATATTGGCTTTAATTAAATCTATAAGCCTACACTTAAAAAAGTACGCCCACCCAAAACGTGATTTTAAATTAGGATTTGCTCTACGCACGCAGAGCGGATTTTTATAATACAGATTGATTAATAATTCTAATTTTTATTATTTATTAGAATCGATTAACCGTGCGTTGAAAAATATTGTAAATTTAAAAAATCGCTTGGGTGGGCAGACAGAATAACACTCAAAGTAAAGAGTGAAAAATAAGCCATAAATAACAAATAGTATTCAAAAAATTAGAGGGTGGGAGTTAGAATAAATTTCAAAATTTTACTTTAATTCCCGCCCTTTTAGATTTAAAAACTTTATTTTTTAGTATTAGTTTGATTAAATTTTTTAAGTCTTCACTTCAAAAAGTGCCCCACCCAAAGCGTAATTTAAATTTGAAATTCACTCCACGCAAGTATAACAGCATTTTATTTGTATATAAGTCTAGAATTATTTATAAATTTAATTTTATAAATCTACAAATAAAATGCTTAAACTAATTAATAATTTTTAAATAGTTTAAGCATTAATTAAAAGAATATGATTGATTATTGTTGCTTCTTAGTTAAAGTACCATTAATATTTTGAGTTGAACTTCCGCCTGAGTAAGTAGTTGTATTTTGACCTGTAACATTAGCAGAAGTATCAGAAGTAAATTCTATATTCATAGTACCTTTTGATGTATATTCGTCAGTATTAAGAGTATAATTTGCTGTATATGAAGTATCAGAATTTTTAGTTATACTTGAAGCAGGCATATCAATATTCTGAGATTCATTTCTTACAGAACCATCTGTATTTATAATAATTGTTTGACCTGCTAAATTTCCGCCTCCTATCCAAGTACCTGCATATTTGCTGTCTATACCTGTAGGCTTTGTTTCTCCTGAACCTGTTTTATCTGCATTTGAACAGCTTACAGATAAAATACCTGCTAAAAATAAAGTAAAAAGAATGGAAAATAGTTTTTTGTTCATATTAGAACTCCTTATATAAATTATAATTTTATAAAAAACATTTTTTAAAATGTTTTTATCATAGTAAAAAAGCATTCTAAAAAAATTTAGAAAATATGTAATAATAAAATTTTGATATTTTTTTATTACTAATGATTGTTTTTTGATTGAATTATTATATAAATAAAGTTTTAAAATTATTTTCAATGCCAATATTGACTGAAAGGCGTATAAAGAAAAATATATTTTTTTAGAATTGTTATAATATTTAGATGATATTGATTTTTTTGAAAGGTTTACATTATTAGTCGAGTGTCGAGTGTCGAGTGTCGAGTGTCGAGTGTCGAGTGTCGAGTGTCGAGTGTCGAGTGTCGAGTGTCGAGTGTCTTATTTAATAAACTAAATATTTTTATCATAACAGTATTATAAAATATTAAATCATTATGTCAATATTATTTGATTAAAATAACAAATAACTATACCGAAAATTTGTTATCGTAATTATATTTTTATCAAGAAAACCAAAATAAATTTATAGTATTTTTATATATTATAGATTAAATTAATTGATTATTTTTTAATAGGATTGTATAATTATAGAATATACTAAAGACAGGAAATAAGATGTATATAAAGAATCTTAATTTGCACGGATTCAAATCATTTGCCATAGAAACCAATATAGAGTTTAATGAAGGCGTTACTGTAGTGCTTGGACCAAACGGAATAGGTAAAAGCAATATAGTAGAGGCTTTCCTATGGGTTATGGGCGAGCAGTCCGCAAGCAGATTAAGAATAGACAGCTCAAAAGGGCTTGAAAGCGTAATTTTTCATGGTACTGATACTAGAAAACCTTCCTCTCTGGCACAAGTAGCACTCACGCTAGATAATAAATCAAGATGGATAAAAAAATATGATACAGATGAAGTTGTTGTTACTCGTAAATATTATAGAAAAGGTTTGTCAGAATATTATATTAATGATGAGCAGGTGCGTTTAAAAGATATAGTTGATATGTTTTTGGATACTGGGCTTGGTAAAAATGCCTACTCTGTTATTAAACAGGGTACAGTTTCTGAAATAGCAAAACAAAAACCCGAAGAGAGAAGAAGCATCATAGAAAATGCAGCTGGAATTAGTAAATATCTTGAAAGAAGAAGAGAGGCTGCAAAAAAACTTGAAGAGTCAGAAAGAAATCTTGATAATGTAAAAATACAAATCAAAGAATCTGAAAAACATTATAAATCTTTAAAAGAACAGGCAGCAAGAACAGAAAAATATTATAATCTTAAAGATGAACAGAAAAAAATAAGTATTAGCTTGAATGTTAATCAGGTAAAAAAATTAAAAATTACTTTAGAAGAGCAGAATAAAAGCCTTGAAGAGCATAATAATAAAAAACAGGAATTAGAAAAAGAGCTTCATGATTTGGACAATCAGAAACAGCAGGAGCTTTTAAAATTTGAAGAGACAAGAACTTTATCTATAGAGCTTGATAAACAGGTATCATTAATAGTTACAGAGCTTACGCATATAGAGAAGATGGCAAATCAATTAAAGAATCAGCTTGACAATGCAGGCAAAGAAAAAGAAGAGACTCTTAACAGAAAAAATACCCTATTAAAAAGAATAGAAGAAGATAAAACTCAAATAGCAGAACTTGAAGAGGAAGTTAAAAATATAGCTGAAAATATAGAAAGATCCTTAAAAGAACAGGAAACTGAAGAGACCAATATAGCAAATGAACAAAATAAAATAGCAAGTTTAAATGATAAAATATCTTCTATAACAGAAGAAAATCAAAACGCCACTTTAAAAATCGCAGATGCTAGAGAAAGACAGCTTGAAGTAATAAATAAAATTATAAGCGAGATTGATGAAAAGAAAAAAGATGTTATGGGAAACAGTTTTTATCAGAATATAGGAAAGCATGAAACTGATATTGATATAGGATTTAATAATCTGCTTAATGCTATAAATACAAAGATGAAAACTATAAAAGAGTTTGAAGAGGAAGGTGTATTATTAAGTTTAAATGAACTTAGCTTTAGTTCATTATGCGGTTTTATAAAAAATTTGGGAGAGAGTTTAGAGACAGAAAAAAAAGATGCATTATTTTTACATGGCATTTTTAAAGAATATACTAAAATAAAAGACCCTTTCGTTGATTTGCTTTTTGATAAAGAAGGTACATATATGCAAAAGGAAGCAATAGATAAAGAGATTGCCGATTTGGAAAACTTTATTAAAAGCAATATAGAAAAAATGGAAGAGTTAAATAATGAAATAAAATTATCTACTGACAATATTAATAAATCTAATGCAATGCTTACTACTCTTACAATAGAAAGGGCTAAATACGAAACAAATAAAAAAGCCTCTGAAGACAGAAAAGAGATGATAATAAAAAGCATGAAAATAATAGAAGATGAGTTTGCAACGCTCAATGAAAAAATAGCAAGGCTTGAAGAAGACTATAAAAAACTTAATGAAGAGTACAAACAAAACTCTATAAGCTATAAAGAATTAGAAAAGAAAAAATCAAAAACAGAAAGCGAATCCAGACATAAAGCCAATGAAATAAAAAAGGCAGAATCGGCATTATCTAATTTTGAAGTAAGCCATGCAAAAAGGGTAAGAAAATTAAATGAAACAAATGAAAACATTACAAGAGTAAGTGAGAGAATAAATCAAAGCAAAGATAAAATTAATGATATATATACTCATTTCTATGAAAATTATGCTCTTAATTTGAAAGAGTTTGAAGAGAATACTCAAAACCTTATAGATGAAGATGCATTTAAAAATAAATTAAACACTATCAATGAAAAAATAAAAAATCTAGGTCATATTAATGAAATGGCTTTGGACGAATATCAGGAAGCCAAAAATAAATTTGAGTTTTTAACGAAACAAAAAGAAGACTTAGAGAAATCAAAAGAAGAAATATTAAAAATCATAGCAGATGCCAATAAAAAAGCAGGTGAGGATTTCTTAAAAACATTTAATGAAATAAATAAAAAATTCTCAGAGACTTTTAAAATATTATTCGGCGGCGGTAATGCAGGCTTAAAAATACAAAATGAAGAGGATCTATTAAACAGCCCCATTGATATATTTGCTCAGCCTCCGGGCAAAAAAATGGAAAATATAGTATCATATTCTGGGGGCGAGCTTACTATGACAGGGCTTGCTTTGGTATTTGCAATATTTTTGTACCGACCTAGTCCTTTCTGTATATTAGACGAGGTTGACGCTGCACTTGACGGAGCTAATATTATAAGATATAAAAATATGGTTAAAAATCTCTCTAATAATACTCAGTTTTTAATCATTACGCATGATGAAGTAGCTGCCACAATAGCAGACGCCTATTATGGAATAACTGCCGAAGAGAAAGGGGTTTCTAAAATATTTACTGTAAAAGTAGATAAAGACGGCAAAGTTAATGGAAGCGAAGATAAACTAGTGACTAATGAATAATTTTTAATCTATAAATATATCAAAAAGTACCGCACCAAAATACGATTAAAGTAATTGATTTTTATACATATTTATAATATAATAATTATGTTTATTCAAACAAAAATATAACTTATTTTTTAATAATCAAATAAATAATTTTTTAAGAGGGAATTAATATGCGTTTTAAAAGTGCCTATAATGGAATATTAAGCAAAAACGATATCGGCAAAGAAGTAAAACTAGCTGGTTGGGTTTTAAGAAGAAGAGATCATGGCGGAGTAATATTTGTAGATTTGAGAGACAGAACAGGTTTTGTACAAATAGTATTTAACCCAGAAATAAGCAAAGAAGCACATAATGACGCTCAGGATTTAAGAAGCGAATACGTTATTAGTGTAGAAGGAAAAGTTAGGGCTAGAAGCGAAGAGATGATAAACCCAAAAATTCCTACCGGCGAAATAGAAGTTATGGTTGAAAAAATGGAGCTTCTTAATACTTCTGAAACTCCTCCTTTCCTTCTTGAAGATGATATTGATACTGGAGAAGATATAAGACTTAAATACAGATACTTAGATTTAAGAAGACCTAAAGTATTTAATAACCTATATAAAAGATTTCAAATTACTAATGCTTTTAGAAAACATTTAGCTGATAACGGCTTCATAGATGTAGAAACTCCTATATTGAATAAAAGTACTCCAGAAGGTGCTAGAGACTTCCTTGTTCCTTCAAGATTAAATGCAGGTGATTTTTATGCACTTCCTCAATCTCCTCAAATATTCAAACAAATACTTATGATAGGCGGTTTTGACAGATACTATCAAGTAGCTAAATGTTTCCGTGATGAAGATTTGAGAGCAGACAGACAGCCTGAGTTTACTCAAGTAGATATTGAAACTTCTTTCCTTAATACTGATGAGTTTTTATCTATCATGGAAAGTGTTACTGCTAATATAGTTAAAGATGTTTACGGTATTGATTTGCCTACTCCTTTTCCTAGATTAAATTATTATGATGCTATGGAAATGTACGGAAGCGATAAGCCTGATACTAGATTTGAATTAAAACTTATCAATGTTGAAGAAGCTGTAAGAGGCTGTGATTTTGCAGTATTTAAAAATGCTTTGGATAACAAGTTTATAATAAGATGTCTTAATGCTAAAGGCGGCGTTGATAAATTAAGCAGAAAAGATATTGACGACTTCACCAAATATGTAGGTATATTCGGAGCTAAAGGTCTTGCTTGGATGAGAGTTACTGAAAACGGACTTGAATCTAACATAGTTAAATTCTTCTCTGAAGACAATCAGAAAAAAATATTAGAAGTTACTAAAGCAGAAAAAGGAGACTTACTATTCTTTGTTGCTGACACTCCTAAAGTTACTTATGATGCATTGGGCAATTTGAGATTAAAAGTAGGTGAAAAATTAAACTTAATAGATAAAGATAAATTAAACTTCCTTTGGGTAGTAGAGTTCCCATTATTTGAATATGATCATAAAGAAAAAAGAATATCTGCTACTCACCACCCATTCACGGCTCCAGTACCTGAAGATGTTCCTCTATTAGATACAGATGTATTAAAAGTAAGAAGCGATACTTATGACTTGGTATTAAATGGTAATGAAATAGGCGGCGGCGGTCAGCGTATATATGACAGCAAAGTACAGGCTAAAATATTCAGTCTTTTAGGAATAGATGATGAAAAGGCAAAAATAAGATTCGGCTTCTTATTAGACGCTTTAAAATACGGAGCTCCTCCTATGTGCGGTATGGCTTTCGGTATAGACAGAGTTATCATGCTCTTACAAAAACAAGACAGCATTAGAGAAGTTATAGCATTCCCTAAAACTCAGAAAGGTCAATGTTTGATGAGCGGCTGTCCTTCTACTGTAGATGATGATCAGCTTGAAGAACTTCACTTAAAAGTTGAAGAATAATTTTAATTTATAAATATATTAAATTAATTAAAGCCTCCTTATAATATTATAAGGAGGCTTTATTATTATAATATAAATTAATTATCTAATCTCATAATCATCATCTATATTAAAACTCAAATTTACTTCCAAATTTTCTAATTTTTTATTTTTCTTTTCATAATCTGACTTGATTTGTGAATAAATACTATACCCTGCACTCATATTTATAAACTTTGCATATATATCATTTTCTTTGCCGTTAAATACTCCGCTTCTGAAAAGTTCAAAAAGATAGCCTCCTATTAAATGATAAGTGTAAAGCTGTGTCTTATAAAGCGAACAATTTTTTTCTTTGGATTCAAAATTAAAATTGATTAGCTCTCCAGAATGAAGTTCATTAAAAAACTCATTGTCAGCACATATCTCTGGAAGAAACAAAAATAAATCTGAGGCAAGTGTATAATCATTAGTTAGATTTTCAGCAAGCTCTCCTAATCTATTATAGTATTCATCTGTTTCATTAGAATTCAAAACTATATTGCTGTACTGCTGAACAAAGTTTAAAATTTCTTCATTAGAATAAGGATAAGGTGTATATGTTTCATCATCTTGTACTAAAAAGAAAAACTGCTTATCAGAAGAAAAATCTGTTTCTGCCCAAGTTTTTACATGTTCATTCATTTTATTAGAAAGCTCTGGTATATTAGTATCATTTATACGAAGTTCACCTATAGAATAATTGTTTTTCGCTTTAGCTCCATATATTTTTATGTAGCATATTTTTTGATTTCCTATTCTCTTTAATATATCATCTTTAAACATATTCCAATAAGTATTGATATTTTTTATAGTACCGTCATTTGCACCCAAATTTACAATATTGCTTGTATATACTCTCCATTTATGCTTTTTACCGTCAAATTCAGTTTCTGCCTCATCAAGCATTCTTCCTTCATTCATAGCCTTTATTCCAGTCATTATTCCATATACAAAACTGCCGTTTGAAAGCCCTATAGCTGTATTGGTATCTTTTCCAGCACTTGCACAGCATTCAAATATATTTCTGTCCCAATTAGGACTTGATATATAATAGTTTATAACCGCACTTTTATCTGTAAGAGTATCAACATAAGCATTAATAAATATATTCCATTTATTTATAACTATGCTTCCTTCTATGATTTCATTTTCTATATCATTGGATAATATTGAAGATATATCTTTTATAACAGCATCTGGATCATTCGCATTAACATCGCTTGCCTCATAATGCAAAGCTCCTTTGTTTATCTCTTCTTTAAATCCATTGTATAGTTCATTATAATAATTATACTCTTCAATACTTATATTATCTTTATTTATTTCCAAAGTATTTATTGCTTTGTCTATATATTCTAAAGAAGTATCAGCCTCACATTTGCCAAGATAGGCATATGATATTTTATAAAACCAAGTATGATGATTTTTAGTATATTCACTTAACGAGTTTAATGTCTCTAAAGCTAAATCAAATTTACCTGTATTATTATATGCAACAGCTAGGAGACCTTTTATATTATCATTTAAAAATCTCTCATCATTAGAGGAAATAGATAATATTAACTTTATTATATCATGATGTTTTTCATTATTATGCATTTCACTTAGCTCAATATCCAAAGCATTATAAAAAATATTAAGCATATCATCATCTAAATATTGATATTCTAATGATAATACTAATTTAATTATTTTATCATATTCATTTTCTTCATATAGTTTTTTTAGTTTAGAATATATTTCTTTATTTTCCATACTTGAGTTTTCTCCAAATAGTTTTAATCACTTCATAATTAAATATAATCAAAATACATCAAAATTGCAAATCTAAAAAACTATAGTTTCTCAAAATAAATGTATATTTTGTTTTTAATATATGACTTTTTTATTACGTAAGATTCTGTTTATTTTCAGCTAGGTATTCTTAATTGCGGAATATATGAAATGCTGTATTTTACAAATAAAATACAATTAGTACTATTTTGTATTATTTTTACACTTGCACTTTCGCGAAGCGTATCCGAGCTTGTTGAGGATATAAGGTTCTTTGACGAAGTCCGCAGAGCGTATGCGGCGAAAAAGTTGAATAAAAAATTGACAAACTTAAAAATTTTTAGTATATACTGGAACGATTTCATTTTGTCAACTGATGTACATTATATAGAATTATCAAC
>NZ_CASEGO010000117.1 GCF_949287625.1 uncultured Brachyspira sp.
CAAAAATTTTATTTCTTCGTCTGTTAAATTAAAATCCATATTTTGATTATACCATAAATTAAAAAATTGACAAACTTAAAAATTTTCAGTATATACTAATTTTTATATATAAAATTATTTCTTTACCAAATTATATAATAAATTAACTTCCTTAATTTTAGTAGAATAAGGCGGATATTTAGTTTTTACTTCAAAACCATATCCTTTAGCTAAAACAGTTGTTTCTTTTGAGAAGCATTTAAAGCTATAATATCCATGATAATTACCCATTCCGCTGTTTCCAACTCCTCCAAATGGAGCATTAGAATTTAATATATGGCTTATAGTATCATTAACAGAGCAGCCTCCGTAACTTATCTTCTCTATAAAATAATAATTAAAATCAATATCTTCAGAAAATATATACATAGCAAGAGGGTTAGGACATACTTTTTCTATTATATCTCTGGCTTCTTCTTTTGTTTTATAATAAAGTATCGGGAAAATGCTTCCGAATATTTCATCTTTTATAATATTAGCTTCTAAGTTTTTTGGTTCTACTAATGTTATAGAAATAGACAAATTATTATCATCATATTCCCCGCCGTAAATAATTTTGCCGTCATTTAAATATGATTTTAATCTTTTATAGTGATTTTCATTTATTATTCTGTGGAGATTTTTTTCATCATTGAATAATTTTATTTCATCATTAAATGCTTTTAAAAATCTTTCTTTTAAGTCTTCTCTTATCAGTATATAGTCTGGTGATACGCAAGTTTGACCCGAGTTTATAAACTTGCCCCATATAATTCTTTTTACAGCCTTATTAAAATTATCTCCTTTTATATCATCAATTATAACAGGTGATTTTCCTCCAAGCTCTAATGTTACGGGTGTAAGAAACTCTGAAGCATTTGACATAATAATTTTTCCAACTCTAGGAGAGCCTGTAAAAAATATTTTATCATATTCTATTTTGCTTACATTTTCTGGCGGTATACTTTTATCTACAACAGCAATGTACTCTTCATCAAATGTATCTTTAATAGAATTATATATTACATCATAAACAGTAGGTGTTAATTGAGAAGGTGCTATTATAGCAGTATTTCCAGCTCCTATTGCACCTATAAGCGGAAGAAAAGTTAATTGTATAGGGTAATTCCAAGGCGATATTATTAATGATACTCCAAATGGTTTATTTATTATAGTAGTTTTTGAATCTATAGTTACCATATTTCTTTTTGCATTTTTATTATGCATCCATTTTTTAAGATTTTTTATGAATGTTTTAATCTCTTCCATCACAAAAAATAATTCTGTGCCTATAGCTTCAAATTCTGACTTCTGCATATCTTTATACAGAGCATCTATAAAATCTCTTTCATATTTTATAAGCATTGATTGTAATTTTTTTAATTGTTTTATTCTGAAATCGTATGATAATGTTTTTGAACTTTTAAAAAATTGTTTTTGTTTATCTCTTAATTCTGTTAAATTCATTTTTCCTCCGTTTTTTGTTTAAATATATAAAAAATAATAAGAAAATTACATACTTTTTTATAAAATTTTAATTAAATATATAATCATCATAGTAAGTCAAAATGTAAAATTTGTTTGCAAAAAATGAAAAAAATAATAAAATAATAATTACTATATAAAAACTATTTTTGATGAGGTTCAATGAAAAATCAAATTCTTCATATATTTAATAAAAGAGTATTATTATTTGCTGTTTTTTTTGAAGTTATTATTATAATAATGACTTCTATGTTAGATGCTAAGGGAATATCGTTAAAAGAAAATATTATATCAAAAAATAAGATTAATTACGGAACTGCTTTAGAACTCTATAATAGAGAGAAATATTTAGAGGCTTATAATCAATTTACAAATATAATAAATACAGAAGAAGATTTACTTATAAAAGATTATATTATATATTATGGGGCTAAAAGTGCATTATATACTAATATGTATAATGAAGCTATAGATTTGTACTCATTACTTATGAAAGAGTATCCTCGTTCATCTTTGTATCCTTATGCAGAACAGTATAAGGCATTGGCAGAGTTTTACAGAGATGATTATCCAGTGAGTAATTTTTTTAACAGCAAAGCACAGAAATGGATTAAAGAGTTTGTTGGTATTAGAGCATTAAGAGATACTGATGATACCAATAAAGCTAAGATGATAGCTTATGAGCTTTTAAGCAGATTTTTAAATAGGGAAGCTATTATATATTATAATAATAATTATGAAGAAGATATAATGTCATTTGATAATGATTTGAAATATAAAGTTTCTACAGAGCTTTATGAGGCTGGGTATAGAAAAGCATCTTTACAATATTTTGAATATTTTTATGATAATAATTTATATAAAGCCAATTCAACATACTATATGGCAAGAATAAAACAGCAGTCAGGAGAAAGAGAAGATGCTGCAAAATTATTTGATGAGTATTTGTCAAATGCAAATAATAAAACTCATAGAAGGTTAGGGCTTTATTATTCTGCTGACAATTATAATAAATTAAAAAACTATGATAAATCTATTGAACTTTATAATACTTTTTTGAAAGAATATCCAAGAGATGATTATGTGCCTAGAATATATAATAACTTTGTGAATGTAAGTTTAAATAGAAATAATCTTGTTCAGGCAAAAACTTATTTAACAAATGTTATGAAAAAATTTCCAAAAAGCTGGCAGACAGAACTTGCTTTAAAATCGTATTTAAGAAAATCATTTAAGCTAAAAAACAAAACAGAAACTTATTTTGCAACTAAGGCTTTAGAAGATAGATACCCTAGTTTCAGGCATGATTTTGCTTTATCTTGGAATATGTGGACTGCCGAAGAGTTTGGAGATGATGAGAAAAGAGATGACTATATAATGAAAAGCCTTTTAAGCAGTAAAAGCCATTATTTTATTAAAGGAGCATTAAGCCTTGCAAGTGATGATATGATTAGCAATGTAAAACTTAGCAATACTTATTATTTAAGTGAAGCTAAAAAGTATTATTCTGATTCTAATTTTACTAAATCTATGGAAATGCTTAATAAAGTGCAGTTTTTAACTTATGCTTCTACAGGCAAGGAAGATAAAACAGAAAAAGAGGCTAGAAGTATAGCTAAAAATATACTCATGCAAAGCAGATTTGTAAAAGAGATGTATTCTAAAATGAGTGAGAATGATCTCTTTAATGAATTATCTCTTCAAACTAGAAGGGAAGTTAACAAGGCTATAGTGCTTTATTATTACGGGGATTACGATAATGCATATACAGAGTTTGATAAAGTATTCAAAAAAACTCAGGTAACATATCCATTATATTATTTTGCTGAGAAGATATTTATAAGCTCTGAAAATACAAAAAGGCTTATGCAGATATCAGCTAATATAGGCAAATATTTCGGATATCCATATTCAGATAATACAGACTTGCTTCCAGATGAGCTTAGAAGAAAAGTTTATCCTAGATATTTTGATGAGTATGTTGTGCCAGAGGCTAAATATTATAAGATAGAGCCTGCATTTGTATACGGCATAATGAGAGAGGAGAGTTTATTTGATCCTAAGGCTAGGTCTTGGGTTGGTGCTATGGGGCTTATGCAGCTTATGCCTACAACAGCCGCAGCTGAGAATAAAAAAGCTAGATACAGATATGATCCTTTAGATTTAACAGACCCAAAACAAAATATTAATCTTGGAGTTTCACATTTGGGCTGGCTTTTCAGCAGTCAAAAAGCAAGCAATTATATACTTGTAGCAGCAAGCTATAATGCAGGTTCAGGACGCGGAAGAAGGTGGAAGGCTGAATACGGAACTAACAATATGTACCGTACTGGAAGATTTATTGATATAGAAGAAACTGAGTATTATGTAGAGCGTGTTATAAAGAGTTATGAGTTTTACAGTAAGTATTATAAGGATTAGTATTATAATATTTGTTATAGATATTGTATTTTAGTATATACCTAAATAACTATAGTTTGTCAATTTTTAGTTATTTGTAAATGTGATTATTATTTATAAATAGTATAAAGTATTATTCGTATTAATAAAATATGTTTTAGATGTATAGTAAATTACTTATTTGGTATAATAATAGGTAATCAGCCGCACGTATTGTTGACATTTGATAAGAATAAACAATACCGTGCGGGAAGGTACCGCAGCTCGCGGTTGACAAACTTAAAAATTTTCAGTATATACCTAAACAACTATATTTTGTCAAAAATTATTTTTTTTGTTTTTATTATTTATGGAGACTAGCCCCCACACCCCCAGTTCTTTTGTTGGCACAAAGAACCATACGCTGTACGCCTGTGGCGAAAAGACTGCATTTTTAGTCTAAATCTAGGCTATACCTTACATTTAATACGTATATTTTAAATATAAAGTTCTAGCAGTTGCATTTTTTGCAACTTTTTTGTGCTACAAAAAAGTTGATAATTCTATATAATGTACATCAGTTGACAAAATAAAATCGTTCCAGTATATATTGATGTCATTATAAAATAATTTTAAATAATAATTAAAATAGTTGTTTATGTATATTCTATTTTATATAAGTTCAATTTATTTATGAATAAAACTATTTATTTTTTACAAATAAAAAAGCTCTGCTTGTATAAAACAGAGCTTATTGTTTTTATGATGTTTTATTATATTTTTTTAAATACTATAGAAGCATTATGTCCGCCGAAACCGAAAGAATTACTTATAGCATATTCTATTTTGTAATCTTGAGCAGTATTAGCAACAACATCCAAATCACATTCAGGATCTTGTTCCTCTACATTGATAGTAGGGTGAACTTTTCCTTCAATCATACTCATAATTGTAGCAATAGCTTCTATACCGCCTGCAGCACCCAAAGCATGACCTGTCATAGATTTAGTAGAGTTAATTTTTATTTTTTTAGCATGATCTTCACCCAAAGCCTTTTTTATAGCTTTTATTTCGGCAATATCTCCTACAGGGGTAGAAGTACCATGAGTATTAACATAGCTGATTTTATCAGGTGAAATTTTAGCACTTTCTATAGCTAATGACATAGCTCTTGCTCCCATAGCACCATCTTCTAAAGGAGCCGTAATATGATTGGCATCAGCAGTAAAGCCGTAACCGCAAACTTCGGCAAGTATATTAGCATTTCTTTTTTTGGCATGTTCATATTCTTCAAGTATCAATATACCAGCACCTTCAGCAATAACAAATCCGTCTCTTCCTTTATCAAAAGGTCTTGATGCTTTTGAAGGTTCATCATTTCTAGTAGATAAAGCTCTGGCATTATTAAAACCAGCTATAGTAAGAGGATTGATAGTAGCTTCAGAACCGCCTACTACCATAATATCAGCTTCATTATCTTTTATATGTTTATATCCCAAACCTATAGAGTGGTTTGAAGAAGCACAGGCAGTAACAGTACTGTAGTTAGGTCCGTTCATTCCATATTCCATAGAAATAAGTCCAGGTGTCATATTAATTATCTGCATTGGCACAAAGAAAGGTGAAACTCTGCTAGGACCATCAGAAAGTATAACATTATGATTGGATAAAAGAGTAGTTATTCCGCCAATACCGCTGCCAAGAACACAGCCTGCTCTTAGAGGATCAAAGCCTGTTTTAGGTTCTATACCAGCTTGTTTAAAAGCATGATAAGCTGCATATACTCCAAAGTTAATGAAAGGATCTAATCTCCTTAACATCTTTTTATCGGAATAATAATCGCCTTCTAATGGTAAAGCTTCAGCACCGATTTTAGTAATAAGCTGCTCTTTTTCTGGATCAAAATATTTGCTTAATGTTTTAATTCCAGAAACTCCATTAAGTAAGTTATTCCAAAAAGTTTTAACATCATTTCCTAAAGAACTTACTATTCCAAGTCCTGTTATTACAACTCTGCGTTCACTCATATATAAAACTCCTATGATTTACAATATATTAAAAAATTTCCCGTAAAAGATTTTAATGATATCTGTTTACGGGAAAAATATAATATATTAATTATTTTTTATGTTCTTCGATATATTTAGCAGCATCTGCTACATTTTTGATTTTTTCCTGATCTTCTTGAGGAATTTTGATGTCATAACGTTTTTCTAATTCCATGATTAATTCTACTAAATCAAGTGAATCAGCGTTTAAGTCATCTACAAAAGAAGCTGTATCAGTAATTTTGCTTTTGTCTGAGATGTTTAATTGATTAGCAACAACATCTTTAATTTCATCGATTAATGCCATTTTTTAATCTCCTTAATTTTTATAATTTATAATAAAGTGCCTATTTTAAGCACGTTATATACCTTTTTTATTAGATAATTACATTGACATTCCGCCGTCAACAGCAATAACTTCTCCAGTAATATAGCTGCTCATATCTGATGATAAAAATAATACCAAATTGGCAACATCTTCTGGAGTACCTAATCTTTTTAAAGGAGTTATACTCATAATTCCTTTAACTGTATCTTCAGGAAGTACATCTGTCATATCTGTTTGAATAAATCCTGGTGCTATAGCATTTACACATATATTTCTAGGAGCAAACTCTTTAGCCATAGACTTAGTGATACCAATAATACCAGCTTTAGCAGCAGCATAATTAACTTGTCCAGCATTACCCATTTTACCTATAACGCTTGATATATTAATTATTTTTCCTTTTCTGGCTCTTAGCATAGTTTTAGCAGCTTCTCTTGACATATAAAAAGCACCTGAAAGATTTGTTGATATTACATCATTCCAAGCACTATCGTCCATTTGTATAACAAGCATATCTTTAGTTATACCTGCATTATTTACAAGTATATCTATAGAGTTAAATTTTTCTATAGTTTTAGCTATTACTTCTTTGCAGGATTCGCTTGATTTTGCATCATGCTGTAATGCTAAAGTTTCTATATTGTAAGATGATTTTAACTCTTCAGCGACCTGAGAAGCCTTATCAAGATTTGTAGCTGTAACTACTATATTAGCTCCTTCCTTAGCTAAGGATTCGGCTATTTTTTTTCCTATTCCTCTGCTGGAACCTGTTACTATAGCTGTTTTATTTTTAAGATTTAAGTCCATATTTATCCTTTTTATATGTATAAAAGATATATAATAAATGTACGCTTATATTAAAACAAAATATGATAAATTTGTCAAGCAAAAATCATAACTTTAAAATTTTCGACTTTTTTGGTTTAAAAGTCGAAGTAGTTAATTTTTACTATTAAGATTTTGTATAATTTGTTATATAGGTTTTTAAATAAAATAAAACAAGAGATAAATATATACCTCTTGTTTTATTTATATATTAATTTATTAAATATTATTTTTTAGCTTTTTCTTCTTTTGCTTTAGCCTCTTTTTTAGTTTTAGATGATTTAGATGTTTTATTTTCAGATGATTTTTTTGAAGTTTTTTCACCTTTTATCATCTCCATTGCCGCATTTATTAATTCTTCAGCCTCTTTTTTAGTTTTAGCTTCTGCAATAATGCGTACAATAGGCTCTGTATTTGAAGAGCGTACATGTAGCCAGCCTTCTTCCAAATCTATTTTTATTCCATCAATAGATGTTATTTTAGCTTTAGGGTACTCTTCTTTTACTTGTTTTAAGAAATTATCTTCATCAATTTTTGATACTTCTAGTTTTTCTTTTACTATTTCATATTTAGGTATTTCATGAACTAGCTCTGTTATAGTTTTTCCTGTTTTAGCCATTAATTCTAATATCAATGCTATACCCAAAAGCGAATCTCTTCCCGGTGTTACAGAAGGTACTATTATTCCTCCATTACCTTCGCCTCCGAAGTATAATTTATTTTTTACAACATGTGAGGAAACATTTATTTCTCCTATTTTTGTACGGTCAACAGAATAACCTTTTTCTTTTGCCAAATCATCTATCATTCTTGAAGTAGATAAGTTTACCGCAGCATTTCCCTTTCCTACAAGCCATAAATATTTAGCACATAAAGCCAAAGTATACTCTTCACTTATGATAGTACCGTCATCAAGAACTAGGGCAAGTCTGTCAGCATCAGGGTCCTGAGTAAATCCTATATTAACCTTATTTTTTTTCACTAACTCTGATAAACTTTTCATACTAGCAGCAGAAGGTTCAGCAACATGAGCAAATTTTCCAGTAAGCTCATTATTTATTGAAACTTCTTTTACTCCTAATTCTTTTAATAGGGGAGGAGCAGCAAATAAACCTGTGCCATTAACATAATCGCATGCAGCTTTGAAATTAGCTTTTTTTATTTTATCAGTATCTATAAATCTTAAAATACGTTTTATATGCTCTTCTATAGCATTATCTATTTTCTCATATGTTCCTGTTTCTAATGCTTTAACAAATCTTGAAGCCTTTTTCTCATAAAGTTTCATAAGTTCATTAACAGCTTTCTCATCTAAAAAATGTCCGCCTTTACCTATAAGTTTTAAAGCGTTCCATTCTATAGGATTATGGCTTGCAGATATCATTATTCCGCCATGTATTTTTAGTTTTTCCACCATATATAATGCTGTAGGTGTAGGTGTTATTCCTATATCTATTACATTGATACCTGATGCCATTAATGTAGAAGCTACTGCATTTAATATAGATTCTCCTGTTATTCTTGTATCTCTTGCTACCAAAACTTTTGCTTTTTTTGGAAAGAGACATGCAAATGCCGAAGTATAATCTACTATAGTTCTTATATCTAAACCATCTCCTATTATTCCTCTTATTCCTGATATGCTTGTTTTTAATGTTGGCATTTAAAACTCCTGAAAATTATATGGCTATATTATAAAATAAGTAGATATAAAAGTAAAATATTTTATTTTATAATTTTTATTGATATTTAGTTATTTAGTTTGGTGTTACATATTGAAGATTATAAATTTTCAGTATATACCTAAACAAATACAGTTTGTCAAAAAATAAATTTTTTAAATTTTGATATTTGAGTGGCTTCAGAGTCGTGCCACACCCCAGTTCTTTTGTGACACTGTCCGCCTCGCTCTGCGTGCCTTTGGCAAAAACTTTTGGCGAAGCCCGCCTGTGGTGTGTGCGGCAAAAAAGTTGATAATTCTATATAATGTACATCAGTTGACAAAATGAAATTGTTACAGTATATACTGAAAATTTTTAAGTTTGTCAATTTTTTAATTTATGGTATAATCAAAATATGGATTTTAATTTAACAGACGAAGAAATAAAATTTTT
>NZ_CASEGO010000118.1 GCF_949287625.1 uncultured Brachyspira sp.
TATACCAATAAAAGAACTGGGGTGTGGGGCAAAGCCCCATATATTAAAAACAAAATATAACTTCATTTTTGACAAACTATATTTGTTTAGGTATATACTGGAACAATTACGATTTGCCAATTGATACACATTATACAAAATTATCAACTTTTTTCGCAGCACAAAAAATTTTTTATCCTTCAGATACTCTTCACAAAAAACTCAATTGCTATAACTTTATATTTTAAAGATATGTATTAAATGTATGGTAATGCCCGAAATTGTAGCTAAAAATGCAGTCTTTCGCCTGCCTACGGCACGCAGAGCGAGGCGTACAGCGTATGGTTCTTTGTGCCACACCGAAGGCGGACAGATGTCACAAAAGAAGTTGGGTTGCCGAAGGCACGCAGAGCGGGCACGACTGTGTGCTTCGCAACAAAGCCACAGATATTAAAAAGAAAATATAATTTTATTTTTGAAATGATTATATTTTTTATCTAATTATAATAAAAAATTATTCTATTGCTATTGACAAGCATATTTAATTAATTATTATTTAAAGCCGTAAAATATAAAATTAAGGAGATTAAAAATGAGAGCAGCAGTATTTTATGAAAAACATAAAATTATTGTAGAAGATTTAGATATAAGAGAGCCTAATGATGATGAAGTATTGGTAAAGGTAAAGTATTGCGGAGTATGCGGCACAGATGTTCATATATATGAAGGGGCAAAAGGGTCTACCGATGTCAATCCTCCAAGAATATTGGGACATGAATTTTCAGGACAAGTAGAAAAAATAGGAAAAAATGTAACTAAAGTAAAAATAGGTGATAAGGTTGCGATTGATCCTAATGATTACTGTAATAACTGCTATTATTGTAATAATGCAAAGAAACATCTATGCAGCAGTATGACAGCTGTAGGGGTATCTTTAAATGGAGGATTTGCAGAATATGCTTTGGTTAAGGAGAATTTAGTTTTTAAGGTGGCAGATAGTGTTTCTTATGAAAGTGCTGCTATGACTGAACCTATTTCATGCTGTCTTCATGGTATTGATTTGATGAATATTAATCAAGGCGATACTGTAATGATAGTAGGTACTGGAAACATCGGACTTATTATGATTCAGCTCGTAAAATACAAAGGGGCTGTTAATATTATAGCGGTTGAACCTGTAGAAAAAAGAAGAGAGAGAGCAAAAAAATATGGTGCTAATATAGTGATAGACCCAGTTAATGACAGTACAGAAAATATATTAAAAGAAAATAATATATTTAATATTGATAAGGTTATAGATTGTGCAGGCAAAATACAGACAGCAGAATATTCTATTAAGTATGCAGGCAAAGGTGCTGAAGTAATGCTATTTGGATTAACTTCTCCAGACGATGAATTAAAAATAAAGCCTTTTGAACTATTCCAAAGAGAAATCACTATAAAGACTTCCTTTGTTAATCCTTATGCTTTTGAAAGGGTTATTCATTTACTTGAAGCAAATATTATAAATGTATCAGATATCATAACAGATATTATAGAGCTTGAAAATATTAATGATGTATTTACAAAAAAATTATATCTTAAAGACGGAAAGGTTTTGGCTAAAGCATAGATTTTGTTTTGAATTAAGTAAATAGTAAAATAATTTGTTAAAAAAATATTAATATAAAATTAAGCAGAAGTTACACATTAAAGTTTCATCTGCTTAATTTTTTATATTATTAAGGTATTTTATGCATTGTTATAAGCAGGTTCTGTATTATTGTTTTCTTCTTCTAAAGCTCTTCTTTTAATTTTCTTGTAAATATAAATATACATAACTGTAGCTAATGCCACACTTACAATATCAGCTATAGGCTGAGACCATATAATACCGTTTATACCGAATAATTTAGTACCTATAAGTATTGCTGGTACAAATGCTATACCTTGTCTGCTTAATGAAAGTATTAGTGAAGGTATAGATTTTCCTAATGCTTGGAATGTAGACATGAATACGAACTGAAATCCTATAATAGGAGCTACAGTATAGCTTGCTACTAAAAATTTCACTCCGTAATCTATAACCTCTTCATTATTAATAAATACTCCTACAGACCATCTTCCGAATATTAATGAAAGCCCTAGAAGTATAGATCCTATTACTACACTTACAACGCATGACATTTTTATAGAATCACTCATTCTTTTGTAGTTTTTAGCAGCAAAGTTATAGCCTATAAAAGGCTGAAGACCTTGAGAAAGACCTATAAGTACAAGTATAACAAGTGTAAATATTCTCTGAGCTACTCCAAGCCCTGCTAATGCATTATCACCGTATCCTGCAGCTAAATTATTTATAAGAACATTTGAAGCACTCATAAGTATATTGTTTATAGAAACTGGTATTCCTATAGAAAATACATTGATAAGTATATCTTTAGGCATAGAAAAATCTTTAAAATGTATTGATAAAAAAGATTTTTTTCTTAATATATGATATATGTAATATGCTGTAGAGCAGGCATTGCCTATTATAGTAGCAAGAGCAGCACCTGCAACTCCCATATTCATATAAAGTATCATAATAGGGTCTAATACTATATTAACTACAGTACCTATCATCATACCAATCACAGCCTCTTTTGAAGAACCTTCAGAACGTACAATCTGCCCCATAGCCATTTGATTTACTACAAAAGGAGCACCTAATGCCACTATTACTAAATAATCTTTAGAAAATTGGTAAGTATTAGGGCTTGCACCTGATATTTTTAGTATATCTTTCATAAATATGAGATACACTGCCATAGAAATAAATCCTACTATAATGCTTGCATAAAAAGCAAAAGATGATATTTTTTTTACGCTTTCATAATCTTTAGAACCTAATTTTCTTGATATATAAGAGCCTCCTCCTATACCGAAAATATTACCAAAAGCCATAAGAAGCAGATATATAGGCATACAAAGCGATACAGAAGCTACCTGATTAGGATCTCCAGTCTTTCCTACGAAAAAAGTATCTACCATATTATAAAAAACATTTACTAACATTCCTAGTATAGTCGGAAGTGCTAGCGTCATTAGAGCTTTATGTACAGGATAGTTTTCGAACAATTCGATTTTTTTATCTGTCATTTGTTAGTACCTCCTAATTTTTTTTATATTAAAATATATAGTATACTATATATTAAAATTTATCAAGCAATATATATAAGAAGAAATTTTGAATTTTTTCAAAAAGTTATTAATTTTACTTATTCTTATATAGATTATCAGCCATATTTAGAGTCTGTCATTTAAAATATGTTTTATTATAGATTAAAATATATAATAAAAATTTATTTGGTCATTATAATTTTTATAAAAAAGAGGTATTATTAAAAAATAACACCTCCTTATTTTTATTTAATTTAATATAAAAAATTAATCTCTTCTTCTTTGTGCAAGCATTAAAAGTCTTAAAAGTGTAAGTATAGCACTAACAGCAGCAGCAACATAAGTTAAAGCAGCAGCAGACAATACTTTTTTAGCTCCGTCAAGTTCTTCTTGATCTAAAAATCCGCCCTTATCCAATATTTTTATAGCTCTGTTTGAAGCATCAAATTCAACAGGCAAGGTAACAAGCGAGAAAAACACAGCAAATGCAAAAAGCAGAATACCAGCCATCATAATGTAGTATGAGAAACTTCCAGCACCGCCTATGACAATACCAATAAGCACCAAATAAGGACCAAACTGATCACCTATAGCACATAAAGGGTAAAAACCATTTCTTATAGAAAGCGGAGCATATCCTCTATTATGCTGTATAGCATGTCCTACCTCATGAGCAGCAACTCCCAAAGCAGCAACATCTGTACCGTCATAAACACCAGAAGAAAGTCTTAATACTCTTGAAGAAGGATCATAATGGTCTGTTAAAGTTCCTTCTATTCTTTCTACAGGTATATCAATACCATATCCTTCAAGTATATATCTGGCAGTTTGAGCACCTGTAATTCCTCTTTTATTTTCTACTCTGCTGTATTTAGCATAAGTGCTTTTTACTTTCATCTGAGCCCAGAACCCTAAAAGTATACCAGGAATTAGTATCCATATATATCCGAAATAATATTCAAAATATCCGCCTAACATATTAAAAACCTCCTATTCTTAGTATTTTTCATTTTATTTGTATATATTATAACATTTTTTTATAACTATGTTAATAGCATTTTGTAAAAGATAATGATTAAATGTTTCAAAACAGATTTATGTGTAATTTTAGTATACACCTAAACAACTATATCTTGTCAAAAAATAAATTTTTAAATTTTAGATTTGTGGGGACTAGCCCTGCGAAGCACACAGTCGTGCCACACCCCCAGTTCTTTTGTGACGCTGTCCGCCTCGCTCTGCGTGCCGTAGGCAGGTGTGCCACAAAGAACCAAAAAGACTATATTTAAGGCTAAATTTAATAATACATTCTACATATAAAACATAATTAGTACTATTTAGTATTATTTTTTTACTTGCAATTTTTGGTTCTTTTGGCGAAGCCCGCAGAGCGAAGGCGGGAAAAAGAACAATAAAAAAATTGACAAACTTAAAAATTTTCAGTATATACCTAAACAAATATAATTTGTCAATTTTGAGTTATTTATAAATGTAATTATAAGTTATAAATAGTATAAAGTATTATTAGTAATTAATAAAATAAGTTTTATAAGTTTAAAATGTAAAATAAATAATCTATTTTTTATAATAATAGGTAATCAGCCGCACGTATCGTTGACATTTGATAAGAATAAACAATACCGTGCGGGAAGGTGCCGCAGCTCGCGGTTGACAAACTTAAAAATTTTTAGTATATACTATCAGCATTTATTACAGAGTATTCAACTGTTTTTCCTACAGCTTCCAAAGTTTTTTTATCTAATTTGTCTATTGTGTCCTGCGAGGTATGATGAAAAATATATCCCATGTCTATAATATCAATAAAAGGTATTTTTTCGTTTAAAAATGGGGTATGGTCATCTATTATAGTGCCGTAATGTTCATCAAAAAAATAACTGCCGTATCCTAAATCATCTGCATACTGCCAAACTTTATTATATATTGGAGAATAATATGTATGAGCAAAACTTTCATATTTGAATTTTGCATTTTTGCTTCCAACCATATCAAGAAGAATACCAAATTTTATTTTTTGTTTATCAATTATTTTATCTCTTGTAATAACTTCATTTACAAAAGCAATACTTCCCTGTATCCAATCAGTCTCTATTAGAGAATTGCCTTCAACATCAAATAAATTTCCGTCATCTTCTAAGTCAAATAGTACAAAACATACGCTGTAAGGCAAATCATTATAATTTTTTAAAGCCTTCATAAGCTCTAATAAAACCCCGCTGCTGCTTGCTCCGTCATTAGCTCCGCTTATAGGCTTATCTCTATTAAATGCCATTTTATCTTTTTCTGCCACAGAACGGCTGTCAAAATGGCTTGCTATAATTACATAGTTATCAGTTTTTCCTTTAAGGAATGCATATATATTTTCACCGTTTCTTTCTTTTATATATGGGGCTTGAAAATTATGACTAAAAACTTCATAACCCATATTAGAAATTTCTTGTTTAAAAAATTCTCTTACTTTTTTATGTGCTTCGCTTCCGTAGTTTCTAGGTCCTAAATCGGTCTGTGCTTTTATATAATTATATGCATTTTCAGCGTTAAAATAGAAATTATTAATTATTTTATTATCAGTATTTGCCTTTGCACTGCTGCATGAATTAAACATAAAAAGTGTTATAATCATAGATATTGTTATAAATTTCATAGTTTTTTATTCCAAAAAATGATGTTATGGTATCAGATTTTAAAATAATAGTGTTAAAAAGTCAATGTTATTATATTAATATGCAGTAAATTGCCCTTTCGGCATTTTTTTATAAAAAATTAGTCTTTACTTTTTTTTTAAAAGATATTATAATTATATTATTACGTGAAGTTAATATTATGCTGCTGTTTTGTAGGGGATGACTAAACAGTAAATAAAAACATAATATTAAAAAGCTTTAGAAAAATAAAAATTACAAAAAATATTTTAAGCACTATTCATGGAGGGTAGTTATGATTATCAACAATAATATTTCTGCATTAAATGCAAACAGACAATTGAATTTAACTGGAAATTCAATGACTAAAACAATAGCACAGCTTTCTAGCGGTATGAGAATTAACACAGCTGGAGACGATGCTTCTGGATTAGCAGTATCTGAAAAAATGCGTTCACAATACCGCGGTTTACAACAAGCTACTAGAAATGCTCAAAACGGTATTTCTTTCATTCAAACAACTGAAGGTTATTTAAATGAAACTACTAACATTATGCAAAGAATGAGAGAATTAGCTATTCAATCTGCTAACGGTATTTATTCTGACAGTGACAGAGCTTTAATCCAAGTAGAAGTTAACCAATTAGTAGCTGAAGTTGACAGAATTGCTTCTCAAGCTGAATTCAACAAAATGAACATGTTAACAGGACGTTTCGCAGCTGATGGTCAAACTCCTATGACTTTCCACATCGGTGCTAACATGGATCAAAGAGTATCTATTAATATAGGTTCTATGACTGCTGCTAACTTACAAGTTGGCGGAGATACTCCTATCTCTATTTCTTCTGTTGAAACTGCTAACCAAGCTTTAGGAAGAATAGACGAAGGTATACAAATGGTAGTAGCTCAAAGAGCTGAATTAGGTGCTGTTCAAAACAGAATGGAATCTATGGTAAAAAGTTTAATGATAGCTACTGAAAACACTATCGCTTCTGAAAGTGTTATAAGAGATGCTGATATGGCTTCTGCTATGGTTGCTTATACTCGTGAACAAATCTTACAACAAACAGGTGCTGCTATGTTAGCTAACGCTAATATAAAAAACCAATCTATAATGAGAATTATCGGATAATTTGATTTAAGCGACTTATTACAAATGTAGATATAAAGCCCGTCGGTAGCAATACTGATGGGCTTTAATTTTTTATATCTAAAATTAATATGATTTTTTTATTAAGGTTGTATATGTATAAAAATAATGTATATAGAAAAGAAAAAATAGAAGGAAGAAGTTTTTTCGGAATTATTAAAAATGGCTCTTATTTCTTTTCTAATTTAGCAATTTATGAAGATGGTGTAGTTAGTGCTTGGGCTAAATTTGATATTTATCAATTTGAAAAAGCATTGGAGAGAAAATGGGTTGTATCATTTATTGAAGATAATGAGAAATTGGATATCCATGGAATAGGTAATTTTGAAATTTTAGAATCACAGTGGTTTCACAAAGATGATTATTATGAATATGTAAAAAGCATATTAAAAGAAATGAATCCTGAAATGCAGAATATTTTTAAAACTACTCAAAGGGAAATAGAAAAGTGGGAAAGTTTAAAAGTATCATTTTCTGCAAGTCCTATTGATTTTAAAATGAAAGGAAAATTCGGATATGATTTATCCGAAGGTAAAAGTTATTTTATATTTAGAAAATCTCCTAATTATTCATATAATAAAGAAGTATTTTTAATTTGCTATACAATTTATGATGATGAAACAATATCTATATATAATGATGAAAAAGTATATTCTTTTGATGATATAAAAAATATGTTTGATAAAGATGAGTTATTATTATATCCAAAAGAAGATGATTTTATTATAATAGAAAATCTTGCAAAACTTAAATTAAAGCCAGTTATAAAATACACAAATAAAAAAGAAAAATTAAAAGAAATAGAAGAAAATATAAAAGAGATTTCAGGTAAAGAAAATGCTTTTGACTGTGCAATAAGATGTTATCATGATTATCTTGTATATCCTTCAGACTATAATAGAAAATTATTGAAAGAAGCTTATGAAAAAGTACCTAAACATGAAAGAATGTTTTTAGGAAATATGGACGATAAAGATACTGATTTCATAAGAATAATTTATACTCCTAATATAAAGAGGGAAGTATAATAAAATTGAGTCAGTTTTTTTATATATACCTAAACAACTATATTTTGTCAAATTTCAGTTATTTATAAATGTAATTATAATTTATTTGTAAAATAATATATTTTTATTAATTAGTAAAATATGTTTTATATGTATAGTAAATTACTTATTTTGTATAATAATAGGTAATCAGCCGCATACCCTCACCACAGGCGGACTTCGTCTCGGGTACTTCCTCACTTCGTTCGGTTGCGTTGACATTTGATAATGGTAGATAATACCGTGCGTCCCGAACAAGATGAGGGAGAGCTCGCGGTTGACAAACTTAAAAATTTTTAGTATATAAAATTATTCTTCATTTATGAAAGACAAATATGTCTGTATGCCTCGTATGATATTATAGCCGCTGTATTTGAAAGATTAATAGAACGTATATTATCGCTCATCGGTATGTATACAGAGTTATCCAAATCATTTTCCCATAATGATTCTCTAAGTCCTGTTGATTCTCTGCCGAATAAAAGTATATCATTATTTTGATAGTCAAACTCATCATATCTGTTTTTTCCAAATTTTGTTATTGGTATTATTCTTCTTCCATTGTTATTGCAGTATTCTAAAAATGTATTTTCATTTTCATGCTTAATTAATACCAAATGATCCCAATAATCAAGCCCAGCACGTCTTACTTCTTTTGAGTTTATTATAAATGAAGGCTTTGAAACTATATGAAGTTCTATATTAAGTCCTACACATAATCTTCCTATATTTCCAGTATTTGCGGGTATTTCTGGTCTGTATAATGCTACTGCAATATTGAAATTATTTTTTATTACTTTGCTATTCATAATTTGTTTATTTATTTGATTATCAAAAAATTTTATCTTTATTTTAAGATAGTTTATATTTTTTTCAATATGTTTTATTGATTGTTAATAAATTCATTATTGCACGGGTTCCATACATATTGCATTTAAGTATTCCTTAATTTCTTAAAGTATAGCATAGGAGTATCATAATTTAAAGTAGAATGTATTCTTTT
>NZ_CASEGO010000119.1 GCF_949287625.1 uncultured Brachyspira sp.
AGTATTAAAATTATTATTAAATCGTACTAATTATGTTTTATATGTAGGATAAATTATTAAATTTAGACTGAAATATAGCCTTTTTGCTTCTTTGTGGCACACCGAAGGCGGATAGCGTCACAAAAGAAGTGGGGTGCTGCGTAGCACACAGAGTGGTGGGTAAAGCCCTGCAAATATTTAAAATTAAAAAAAATAATTTTTTGACAAATTATAATTGTTTAGGTATATAAGAATCGATTTAACGTTCGTTTAATTGTATTATAAAAGTAAAAATGAAAAATATAGAGAAAATCAAAAATTATAATAAAAAATATTTTTAAGAAATATTTTAAATACACTTTTTCATTTATATATTTTGATTAATTTGTCAGAAAATACAATACTTCAAATTGCAATAAAAAATTATTAGCTGTAAAATAAATAAAAATTACATAATTAAATTAAGACTATGAATGAACATAACTCTAAACAAAGATATCTTGGTGAATTTTATACGCCGCTTAATTTTGCTGATAAAGCTATACATTACATTTATGATGTAATAGATGAAAAAGAACTTAAAAGCGGTAAATACAGAATATGGGATATGGCATGCGGAAGAGGTAATTTAGAATATTATCTTGATAAAGAATGTCATAAATATTTATATATGTCTACAATAGATAATGATGATATAGTATTCTGCAAAGATAATTTTAAAGATTCATGTTTATTTCAGTATGATTATTTAAATGATGATATAGAAGACAATTCTTTTAATTATCAAAAACTTCCTCAAAAACTTCAGAATGATTTAAATAATAAAAATATAAAATGGCTTATACTTATAAATCCGCCTTATGCTACAAGTCAAGTTGCAGGAGCTAATTCTAAAAGCAAAAAAAGTGTAAGCATAAGTAAAATAAGAAATATTATGCATAAAGAAAAATTGGGAGATGCCTCAAGAGAACTTTATGCACAGTTTTTGTTTAGAATACATAAAGAATTTGAAAATAATGATAATGTTTGTCTTGCTTTATTTTCAAAGACTAATTATATAAAATACAATAACAATGAAAAGTTTAGAGATAAAGTATGCAGTTATAAGTTTAAAAAAGGCTTTATATTTTCATCTTCAAATTTTGACAACACATCAAAAACAACTCCTTTTCCAGTAAGTTTTATAATATGGAAAATAGATAACAAAGAAAATATAAAAACACAAAATATAATATTAGATGTATTAGATGATGACAGCAATTTTTTGTATAAAAAAAATTATAGTGTAGTAGACAGCAGCCAACTTCTTAATAAATGGATAAATAGAGTAAGAACTTCAAAGACTTTTGTACCTTTATCATCAGCTATAAAAGTAAAAAGTGAAGGTAAAGATATAAGAGATAAAGTATGCGATGGATTTATAGGATCACTTATGAGCTGCGGAAGTGATTTGCAGAAACAAAATCTTACTGCTGTATTTTCTGCTCCTCAGGCTTCGGCAGGTTCTCTCTCAATTACAGAAGAAAATTTTGAAAAGGCTATGATTATACATGCAGTAAGAAGATGTACAAAAGTTGACTGGCTTAATGGAAGCGATCAGTTCTCTATACCTAAAAAAGAACTACAAAAAACTTTTATACTTGACTGCGTAGTTTGGACTTTATTTTCTACTTCAAATCAAAGCTCTGCTATGGACAATATTATTTATAAAGATAATTGTTACAGAATAATTAATCATTTTTATCCTTTTGATTATAAAGAAGTATATTCTAATTGCAGTATTTTTGAATACAATAATGAAAAAAGGTTTGCTTTTATTTATCTTAAAGAAAATAAAAAATACATTTCAGATGAGGCATTTGAACTTATCAATGCTTCTAAAGAGCTTTATAAATATTTTTATTCTAATATAGATAAAATAAACACTGATAAGTTTAAAATAAGTTTATGGGACAGCGGATTCTGGCAGATAAGAAAATCTCTAAAAGATGCAAAATTAGCTTCAGACATTTTGAAAAATATAAAAAGTAAAAGAGAAGCTCTAAAGAAAAATATCTTAAAAGAGATAAATAATTTTATAAGCTAACCGTCCCATAATTTATCTTTATTTAAGAAGTCCTAAAATATATAAAGCAATATCCGCAAATTCAATACCAGAGCTTTTTGCCATAGCAGGTATATCAGAAGTATCAGTCATACCGCTTTGAGTATTAACTTCCATCAAATAAACTTCATCATTAGCAATAATAGCATCTATTCTTGAAAGACCGCCGCAGCCTAAAACTGTATATGCTCTCTTGCATGTTTCTATAACTTTATTTTCAATCTCTTTTGAAATTTTGGCAGGAACTTCTAATTCTGTTTTACCTGGTGTGTATTTAGCATCATAATCGTATATTTCATTTTTTGAATTAATACCAAGTATAGGAAACACATAAATATCATCTTCTTCTTTTACCAAACCTACAGTTATTTCTTTACCCTTTATATAAGGCTCTAAAAAATAATTATTAATATCTTCTATTTTTTTTATAGTATTATCAAACTCTTCTTTAGTTTTTATTAAAGATACTCCTACACTAGAACCGCTTGATATAGGTTTTATTATAATAGGAAAGTTTAATCCGCCAGCAGAATTGTTATTAACATCTTTTACATCTTTAAGAAGTACAAAATCTGCAGTAGATACATTTGAAGATTTCCATATTCTTTTTGTATAAACTTTATTCATACAAACAGCACTAACCAAAATATTTTCGCCTGTATATTTTATATTAAGGCTTTCTAAAAGTCCCTGTATAGTTCCGTCCTCTCCAGAAGTACCATGAAGTATATTATAGCAGTATTCTATATTATTTTCTTTAAGAGTTTTTACCAAATCATAACTATCCTGAACATCTATAAGTATGCAGTTATCTTTAAGCTCTTCAAAACTCGTTAAAGCTTTATAAACATTCTTACCGCTTCTTAAAGAAACTTCTCTCTCTTCATTTTGTCCGCCATGAAGTATTGCTATTTTTTTATTTTTAAATCTGTTTAATATATCTTTTCTTAATTTTTCATTTATCATATTATTTATCCATTAGTTTTATAGATTTATCGTATAATTCTGTAATTTTATAATTCAAATTTTTAGATAAAAATAAATAAATTTTAGTCTATACCTAAACAAATATAGTTTGTCAAAATGAATTTTTTTAATTAAAAAATTTACATTTACAAAAAAATTGACATAATAAAATTATTCCAGTATGTAAAACAATATAATTGTTTCAAAAGTACTTGATAATATTGTATATGAAAATTGCGTCATTTATAAATTATAATATAATGTTTTATATGTTGAATAAATTACTGTTTTTATATATAAATAACAGTCTTTCACTGCCGCCGAGTAACGGCAAAAAGTGCGGGTGAGGTATAATAAATAAAATTAGTTTTGGAAACAAGTCTAATATTTAATGTTTTATTTATAAAATATTAATTATATTTTTAATATTGTTCTAGAAGCTCAACTATATCATTATGCTCTTCTAATTTTGCCAAATCAAGTGCAGTCCTGCCATATTCATCAGTTACAGAAGTATCTGCATTATTTTCTAAAAGTACTTTTGCAGCTTCAAACTGATTAAAACTAGCTGCCATCATCAAAGCAGTCATTCCATAATCAGTGGTATAATTAATATCAGCACCATTTTCTAATAACATATTTATTATATTAGTATTCCCTCTATAAGCAGCATTCATTAAAGGAGTAGGCGATATATCAATATGTTCATTTTCTATTTCGCATACTGTATTTGCATCGGCACCTTTCTTAAGTAAAAATTTTACCATCTCTTCATTATTATAAGTTGAGGCATAAACTAAAGCATTAATACCGTCATCATCTTTAGCTTCAATGTCCGCACCTTTTTCAATTAAAAGCTCCGCTATAGCAATATTATGCCGACCTGCACTTGCCATAAGCGGAGTAAATCCTGACTCAGTAGTTAAATTTACATCAGCTCCTAAATCTATAAGTTTACGAACAAGTTCTTCATCATACATAGCTTCTGTTAAAGGAGTAGAATATCCTAAAGTTAAATTAACATCTGCATTGTTTTCTAATAAATAATTTATAATATCAGTTTGCTTATATTCTATAGCTTTTATTAAAGGGGTTGACTTAGAATATTCATCTATCTCTAAGTTATAATTAACATCTAAACTTTTTGATTCAATTAATTTTTTTATTTCTTCTAAATCTCCTGATTCTATAAAAGATATAATTTCTTTATCTGTGTATAAATAATATGCTGATTCTTCTGTTTCATTTGTATTTATTGATGAATTATTTTCTTCATTATTATCTGTAGTTTTTAATTCTTTTGTTTTATTTATATTATTATCTATACTATCATTTAAATTTATAGCTGCTTTATCTGTATTATTATTGTTTGATTCTTTGGTATTACAAGAAAATATAATTATAGAAAGTAAAAAAATTAATAAATATTTCATAAAGAATATATCCTAATAGCATATTTTTTATTAGTATATTATAAAAAAATTTTTTTTCAAGTTTTTTATATTAAAGCCCTGTAGGGTATATTTTTTACTTTTAAATATTTGTAAATCATGTATTATGTAAGTATTAAATATCTAATGAAATTTCCTACTCTTTTTGCTATGCTTTTAATATTGCTGTTTTTGTTTGCCTTATTATTTGATTTAATATAATTTCTGATTATTGCATTATGCTGTTTTTATAGTAAAATAGTTTCATTACTTAGGACTATTGATAATGAAAAAAACAGATAACAAAAACAAAGACTATGTAGAGATACCAGATGAAGATGTGGAGATACTCGGAAAAGATGGTATATATAGAAAATACAGCACATATAAAAAAAATAATAGAAAAAGCAAATTAATATATTGGCTGCCTTTTTTACTTGCTGTTATTTATACCTTATCTCCTATAGATTTGATTCCAGATAGGATACCTATAGGAAAATTAGACGATATAATACTGCTTGCTATAACGCTTTATTACGGATTAAAAAAAGCTGACTTCTCAGAAAATCCTATTATTAATGTAATAATCAGAAATATTATACTATCTACAACTATCACAGTATTTGTTATGATGATTATCATATACTGTTTGGCAGTTTTTCTATAATCAAATTATTATAAAGGAGAACTTTTTATGGAAAGAATATCATCAGATAATATAACTAAATTAGAAGATAATGAAGTTTTTGTTTTTGGAAGCAATACTCAGGGGGCACATGGAGGCGGTGCTGCAAGATTTGCTATGAACTTTGGGGCAGTCTATGGTCAGGCATTCGGACTTCAGGGTAAAACATTTGCTATACCTACGGTTGATTATACTAAAAGCGGTAAAATGAAAGTATCAGAAATAAAAAAATATGTTGATAAGTTTTTAGATTTTACTTTAAAGCATAAAGATAAAAAATTTCTTGTAACGGAAATAGGATGCGGTATAGCAGGATTCAAAGTAGAAGAAATGGCAGAGCTTTTCAGAGCGGCTTTAGGGTATGATAATGTTTATCTGCCTAAAAGGTTTTATGATTATTTAACTTCCAATAAATAAAAAAATTATACTGTTTATAAACTGTTTTTTTAATTTATGATATTATACAACGCACGTTAAACTTAATTTTTATATATAATGAAGTTATAATTATTAATTAATCTGTATTTTTAAAATCCGCTCTGCGTGCGTTTAATAAAGCTTTAAATTTAAATCACTCTTTGGGCGGGTGTACTTGAAGAAATATAGACTTTATATATTTAATTAAAGCAAATATGAAAAATAAAGCTTTTAAATCTAAAAGGGGGGGATTAAAATAAAGTTTTAAAATATATTCTAATCCCCACCCTCTAAATTTTAAAATATTATATGTTATTCATAGTTTGTTTTTCTTTATTTACTTTAACTGTTATTTAGGCACCCACCCAAGCGGTTTTTAAATTTATAATATTTAACTTTAAATCCTAAATACTGTTATAATAAAATATAAAAAATGAATAATCTTAATTATGAAGCAGAATAAAAAAATATTTCTATTATCATACATAATATTTATATCATCTATAGTTATTTTTATAATTATTTTTTCTTTACTTGGAAATATTGAAAGAAAAGGATATCTGTCAAATTTTAATCATATAATTGAAAATAAATATTATTTTACGCTAAAATTTGAAAGTAAAGTTTTTAAAAATAATCAAATATATAGAGTATCTCCAAATACAAATGAAATGCCTGATAATGTTGCTAATATTATATGGAGCGGAAGTTATTATGGTAATTTAGTTCTTGATAATGATAATATTCAATTAAAAGAAAATGATAAAATAGAAAACATTAAATATAAAGTAAAAATAAAAAGAGATGTATTTCTGTTTTTGATATTTATTATAATACTTTTTCCAATATTCTATTTTTATATAATACCTAATATTTATAATCATTATAAAATATATATATTGTTTTTTATATTAAATTCATTTTTGTATTTAATAACTTCAAATTTCATAATGCCATTATTTTCAATGATGAGGCTTAATTTTAATGTATACGATTTTTTATATACATACTTATTTGTAATGCTTGCTTATAATTTACTTGCATATTACCCTTTTAATTTAAGCCGTATAAAAAATATTAGAATAATACTCACTTTTTTATTTTGTGTTATATCAATATTTTCATTTTTTGTAATAGAGGCTATAAGTTTAACAGTACTGAGTATGGTGATACTTTTTTCAGATATTGCTAATCTTTATGCTTCGCTTATTACAGTTCTTCCAATTTATTTAAAAATTATTACTGTTGCTGTAAGTATAATATATTTTTCTTCTGTAATAATGTTTATATTATTATTTATTTTTAATTTATATAAAATGTTTATAAAAAGCAAAGCAGCTTCATTAATTATGACAGCTTCTATAATATTTATTTCATTCTATTTATTTTTCATACAAAGAAATATAGATATATGGAGCATAGACTTTGTAAGAAATGCAAACAGAAAAGGAATAATAAACACAATCAATTACAGAATTAATTATGACAGATTAAATAACATAAAACCAAGTAAAGAACTTGTATCAGATTCTATTAATTTACTTAAAGAGTATGAATTAAAAAGAGATGTATCAAAACTTTATTTGAAATCTACAAAAAATATTTTTGATAATATAAAAAGACTAGAAGATGATATGCATTCTATATTGATAAATGCTTCTAATGATAGTTTTATTTATAATAATGAAAGAATCGATTATGATTATATTGAAAAATTAAAAAATAATTATTCCGATGTATACAGCTATATAGAAATTTCAATTACTAATGATTTAGAAAAAATAGAAAACTTAAAACAGAGTTTGAAAAGAGATGTCTATTTAATATTTTTGGAATCATTTTATGACTACTCACATTTTAAAGATTTATTTGAAAAAGATCCTTTTACAAAAGAGTATAGGAACTGGGCAAACAATTCTACAAAAATAGCCCCTAATGTTAATAACGGAAGTTTTTATGCTAGGCTTGCAGGACTTACTGCTTCGTCTCCGCTTTATCCGAAAACTCAGTCAGAAAAAATAGAGAATACTCTTCCAGATTTGCTTTCAAAAAATGGATATAATACCATAGCTTTAGAAGAAGCGTTAAATACTTATAACTTGAAAACTTTTTATCCGTCTATAGGTTTTTCTTCTCAAGTATTCGGACTAGGAACTACTAATATTAATACATATTTAGTTACAAACATACAAAATTTAAAAACTCCTGTATTTGCAGCTGGTTTTACTATATTGGGTCATACTGATTCTCATTTGGATAATAATTTAAATATAGCAGAAAGTAATAAAAATTTTCTTAACTATTTTGAAGGTAATGATAAACTTCATATAATGGAAACACTTGATAATTCTGCTATGACAGCCATTGAAATAATAAAGATAAGAGATACTATTTTAAAACATTCCCCAAATGCCATTATAATATTTAAACATGATCATCTCTATCCTTATTTAAAAGCTATAATACAGCGTTCAAGTATCGATGAGAAAATAAAAACTAATTTTTTAAATGATTACAAACCTTCTCCTATACTAATATGGGACGGTACTAATGGAGCGTATAAAGCAGATAAAAATTTTACGCCGGAAAATATCCCGTTATTTATAGCAGCAAACTTAAATATAGACTATACAAATAGCATAATATCACTTTTATATAAAGAAGAAATTGAAAATACAATAAGCACTTATAATAGATTTTATTATACTGCTAATAACATGCCTATAGATAAAAGCGAAGTATCTAACCTAACAATATTTAAATACGAAAACGCTCAAAGAATATTGTCTCAGGATATTTTTCAGGGCAGGAAATATTATTATGATTTGATAAATATCTCTAATAAATAATTTGACTTATTTTTTATCTATGTTATTATATATCCCGTATAGGATTTTATTTATGAAGCATCAAGCATCAAGCATCAAGCATCAAGCATCAAGCATCAAGCATCAAGCATCAAGCATCAAGCATCAAGCATCAAGCATCAAGCATCAAGCATCATCAAGCATCAAGCATCAAGCATCAAGCATCAAGCATCAAGCATCAAGCATCAAGCATCAAGCATCAAGCATCAAGCATAAAAGTTTTACATTCTTAAACCTTTCTGTACCTATTGCAATTTTTTTTCAAATTTTATTTTCTATAAAAATTTATTATTCACTTTTAAACTTGGAGTTATAAATGACAGCTCTATTTGGTAAGTTTAAAAGTAGTGTATTACAAAACAAGAAATTTTTTTTAGTATATTTAATTGTAATATTAGTCTTAGTTTTATCTTTTATAATTTTATATATTTTGGGTAATATAGAAAGAAAAGGGTATTTATCAGAGTTTAAACAAAATATTGAAAATAATTATGGATTTAGAATATCATATTATAGCAAAATATTTAGGCATGGAGATATATACGGTGTTTATCCTATAGTAAAAGAAAAGCCTGAATATATTATAAGAATCAATTTTGATGGTAATGGGAGCCCTTTTGGTAATCTTTTAAGTAAAAAAGAATTAGATAATAATTATAGAATGAGTATTTATTATAAATTGAAAATCAAGAATGATGTTATTATATTTGTATTATTATTTATTTTTATATTCCCAGCAATTTATTTTTATATAATAAAGAATATAGGCATTTATTATAAGAGTTATATTTTATTTTTTATATTGAATTCACTAATTTATTTTTCTCTATTGTATCTTATTTTACCTCAATTTTCTATTTTGAAGTTTAAGTTTAATTTTGCTGATTTTGCTTTAGGTTATATATTTATAATGATAGCTTTTAATTTGCTTAAACAGAATATTTTATTAACTTTAATATTTATGATATTTCAAGACTTTTCTTTCTTTGTAATAGAACCAATCAGTTTAACTGCTCAAAATACTATACTCCTATTTACAGATATTCCTATTTTATATGTTTCTTTGATTAAAGTATTATCAATGAATATAAAAATAATTGTAGTTTTTGTTACAGTTATATATTTTTCTATACTGCTTTTATTATTAACATTATTTATATATAATTTAATTATTGAGAAAAGAAGTACGGCATTTGCCTTAATATTTTATATATCTATATTATCATATTTAATTTTTTTCAGGGATAGAGAAATAATTATTTGGGCAGCTAATTTCTATAACAATGCCAATAGAAATGGTATAATAGATACTATCAATTATAAAATTAATTATAATAGAATTAATACTAGAAAACATACTAAAGAAGAAGTACGGAATGCTTTAAATATATTAGTTGAAAAAGAAAGTTATAGGGATTATTCTAATTTACTTATTACAAATAATAGTAATAAAAGAAATATATTTTTAATATTTTTAGAATCTTTTTATGATTATTCGCATTTTACTAATTTATTTGAAAAAGATCCTTTTCCTGAAGAATATAGAAAATGGGCTAATAATTCAAGGAAAATACCGCCGAATTCTGGAAGCGGAAGTTTTTATGCAAGACTTGCCGGTCTTACAGCTTCATCACCTCTTTATCCTAAAATTCAGAATTCTATTTTGGAATATACATTAACCAAATTATTGATGGAAAATGGTTATGATTCTATAGCATTAGAAGAAGCCGAGAGTACATATAATTTGAATTCATTTTTACCTGCTATAGGATTCAAAAATGTTATTTTTAATCTTGGTATTACAAATATTGATAACTATATAAGAGAAAATTATTTTACTAACTTAACTTTTTTGTATGGTTTTACATTATTTGGACATTCAGGATTTAGGCTTTCTAATGATTTAAATATTAGAAATAATAATAAAAAATTGTTGGATAAAATAAGAGAATCTGATTTAGCTAGTTTTATTGAAACATTAGAGAGTTCAGTAATTACATCTATTGAGATTATTAAAATAAGAGATACTATACTTAAATATTATCCTAATGCCCTTATTATTTTTAAGCATGATCATTTATATCCATATCTTAGAGGGATAATTGAAAACTCTTCTATAGATAATGATATAAAAATGAGCTTTTTAAATGATAATGCACCTACTCCAATACTCATTTGGGACGGTACTAATGGAGCGTATAAAGCACCAAATAATTTTGTACCGGAGAATATACCTATGTTTATAGCTTTAAATGCTGGAGTTACTAATTATAAAAACAGCATTATATCTTTACTTTATAAAGAAGAAATTGACGGTTTTATAAGCACATACCATAAATACTACAGAATTACAAATGATACTTTATTATTAGAAAATAATATAGACGAGACATCTAAAATATTTAAATACGAAAATGCTCAGCGAATATTGTCTCAGGATATTTTTCAGGGGAAGAAGTATTATTATGACTTGATAAAAGAATATAATAATAATTGATTATACTGACACAAACAATAAATTTTAAAATTTTTAGTATATCTAAAATAAAAAATATATTGATAAAATGTTTAGTAAGATTTATAATACGCTTACTATTTATTTTAAGGAGATTTTTTTAATGAAGTTTTTTATAGATACAGCTAATGTTGATGAAATTAGAAAAGCTAATGATATGGGGGTTATTTGCGGAGTTACTACAAACCCATCTCTAATAGCTAAAGAGGGCAGAGATTTTAAAAAAACTATAGAAGAAATTACTACTATTGTAGACGGACCTATATCTGGAGAAGTTAAAGCTACTACAGAAAAAGCTGAAGATATGATAGAAGAAGCCAGAGAGATTGCTAAAATACATAAAAACATGGTGGTAAAAATTCCTATGACAGCAGAAGGATTAAAAGCAGTTAAAGTACTTTCTAAAGAAGGAATTAAAACAAATGTTACTTTAATATTTTCGGCTAATCAGGCACTTTTAGCAGCAAGAGCAGGTGCCGCTTATGTTTCACCTTTCATAGGAAGACTTGATGATATCTCAATAGACGGACTTGAACTTATAAGAACTATTTCTGATATCTTTGCAACTCATGCAATAGAAACAGAAATTATTTCAGCAAGTGTACGCCACCCTATACATGTTACTGAATGTGCATTGGCTGGTGCAGATATTGCCACTGTACCATACAGTGTAATAGTTCAGATGACTAAACACCCATTGACTGATCAAGGTATAGAAAAATTCAAAAAAGATTATGAGGCAGTTTTCGGAAAATAAGGTATAATTTTAATAATTGTTTTTTCATATTTGGGGAGAAGCATTATTTAATTAATGCTTCTCTTTTTTTGTTTTTATTTACATCCCCGCCCTTTTAGATTTAAAAGATTTATTTTTTTAATGGGTTTCAATTAAATCTATAGGTCTATATTTTTTCAAATGCACCCGCCCAAAGCATTATTTAAATTTTATACTTTCCTCAACGCACGTATAGCTAATTTTTAAAATACGGCTTAATTTATAATTATAATTTTATTATATAAGAATAAGTGAACCGTGCGTTTAAAAATATTGTAAATGTAATTTAATGATGATATTAAAATAATATAATAAATTTAAAGCCAAGTTACGAACTGTACTGCATTTAATAGTTTTAACTGTTCTTCTCTTCTTTCAATCTCTTTTTTTACTTCAGCAATGCATTCATCTATTTTATATTTGTTTTTTTGATATTTGAAGAGTTTATTCTGTTTTTGCTTGTCTGTCATTTTATTAATTTTTGAATATAGTTTTTTTAAGAATATTTTATCTCTGATTAATTTTCTTTTCACATTTAACTTAAATATGGATAGTTCAATAGGTGATCTTAAAGGATTGATAATCATACAAATACCTCCTAGTTATTTTTTGAATATTATATATTTTGTGTTATTTTACTAATATATATTATAATATAAAACATATAAATATCAATAATAAATAATATATTTTTATAGAAAAGCAAAAAATAAAAGCTGTAATATTTACAACCTTTATTTTTAATAATTAATTAATATTTTTTATTCTTCAATAAATGCATATTCTTTATCATCATAATTAAAATGATATACAAGCCTATCTTTATTTACTTCATTGGTTATATTTTTTACTAAATTTACAGCTTCATTATTTGGATGATGCATTTCATATCTTATATTATCATACTTTTTTATCTCATCATTCAAAAAATTTATAGCATCTTCATCTGTTTTAATAGCATTAATTGCAATAGGGGCTAATGGAGTTAATAAAAATACAGCAGCCATAGAAAATTTTTCTTTTAAATGATCTCTGTGATCATATATATAATTAAACTGATCTATCATTTTATTTAATAAATTTTTAATTTTTTCTTTTATCTTATCTTCAAATAAATTATCATAATTTTTCATTTTTTCTAAAACTAATTCAGCATCTTTAAAATTTGAAGTTTTTATGTATGAGTTATATAAAAAGATATCTATATATATTAAAACTTCAGAAACAGCTTTATACATATAATAATCTAAATCAAACTCTCCTATATTTTCTATTAATTTTTCTACCCTCTTCATAAATTTCTGCTTATTTTCAAAAGTTATAGAATCTTCATTTTTATTCATAATCTTTTGTTCATAATAGAAAAGTACATCTTTAGCTCTTTTTCTCAAATCAATTAAATTATTAATATCCTGTTCTGTAATATTTTTTTTATCTTTCAACTCTGATAATTCGCTTACAACAGTTTTAAAACTAGCTATTTCTTTATATTCAAGTTTTGCTGATATCTCTTTAATATATTTTAATATTACAGTTAATTTTTCATTTATCTGAAACATAAAATACTGCCCTAAGGCAATAGAAGCCACCTGCAATGCCATAGTTACTCCAACAAAAGCAGCTGCACTTCCAGCTATAGGAGTAAAATGAGCCTGAGCTTCTATTCGTTTGCTTGTTTGATTAATAATAGCACCACCATAACTTCCATCTTTATATCTCATAAGTTCATTTAAAGGTGCAGAGCATTTTAATAATTCAGAAGTTCGATTTAATAAAATACCATTTTTAAAAATTTCATAAGCACTTTTTACTATAGAATCAGATATATTTGATAAATCTAAATTTTCAAAACTAACAATTTCAAATTTATCTAAGTTTTCTATTAAATATTTCTTTTCTTCTTCACTTTCTACCAATTCAAAATTTATATTGGCAATTTCATTTTTATTTTCTTCCATAAAATTTTTTATACCTCTTTTTTATTAATTCATTATTTTATAGTATATATAAAAAATATTAAATATCAATAATAAATAATATATTTTTATAAAAAACAAAAAAATAAAGACTGTAATATTTACAGCCTTTATTTATAATTGATTATTTTTATTTAATATTTTAGCTATTAGCAATCTTTATAAACTCATCAGCTTCCATTATATCTATACCTAAATCCTGAGCTTTCTTAAGTTTGCTTCCAGCTTTTTCACCTACTATTAAAATGTCAGTATTTTTTGATACCGCAGACTGAACAGTTGCTCCCAATCTCTCGGCAGCCTCTTTTGCTGAAGTCCTTGTAAAACCTTCTATTGAGCCTGTTATTACAACGTTCTTTCCTGTTAATGGAGATTCCACTGTTACAACTTTTTCAAATACTGGATTAACTCCTGCCGCAAGTAAATCATCTATCAATTTTAATGTCTTTTCATTATGAAGAAAATCATAAATACTTTTAGCACTTATTTCCCCTATGCCTTCAATATTTTGTAAGTCTTCAATAGTAGCTTTTTTGAAATTGTCTATTGAAGTAAAATATTTAGCTAGTAAGTCCGCAGTAGTTTCACCAACCTGACGAATACCCAAAGCATATATAAATCTTTTTAATGTAGTGTTTTTGCTGTTTTCAATGGATTCAAGCATGTAGCTTGCTAATTTTTCGCCCATTCTTTCAAACTTAAATAAATCATCTCTTGTTATTTTATAAAGATCTGCTGGAGTTTTTACAAGACCGCTTTTTGTAAATACAGCAATCCATTCTTTACCTATTCGCTCCATATTCATAGCAGGCTTTGAAACGAAATACTCTATATATCTTTTAATCTTACTTGGACACTCTTCATTGATGCATCTTACTATTACATCGCCGTCAGTTACAGCAGTATCACCTCCGCATACTGGACATTTTTTAGGAAACTCAAAAGGCTTGCTGTCTTTAGGGCGTTTTTCTAATACTACTCTTGTAATCTTTGGTATAACATCGCCGGAACGTATAACTACAACAGTATCTCCTATTCTTATGTCTTTTGATTTTATTTCATTAGGATTATGAAGTGTAACATTTGAAACGGTAACGCCTCCAACCTGTACAGGCTCTAATTTAGCAACTGGTGTTAATGCCCCAGTGCGTCCGACCTGAACTTCTATATTTTTTAAAACTGTTTCTTTCTCTTCGGGTTTGAATTTAAAAGCTACTGCAAATCTTGGAGCACGTGATAAAAATCCCAATTTCTCCTGATACTTCACATCATCAACTTTTATTACAAGCCCGTCAATCTCATAATCCATTTTGCTTCTTTTTTCCTGTATATCGTAGTAAGTTTCCAATACTTTTTTAGCATCAATATTTGCATGAACTCCTTCTACTGTAAATCCTAAATCGGATAAGAACTCCATTGATTTATATTCATTAGTTAAATCAAAATCTTTATAATTAGCTATTTGATATGCAAAGAATTTTAATCTTCTTTTTTTACTTTCTGCACTGTCTAATTGTCTTAATCCGCCTGATGCAGCATTTCTTGCATTGGCAAAAGGTATCTCTTCAAGCTCCTCTCTCTCTTTATTTAAAGCTTCAAAATCTTTTTTTGTTATTAATGCTTCTCCTCTTACAATGAGTTTATTTTTCTCTTTTATGCTTTTAGGAACATTACTCATCATCTTAACATTATTAGTAACATTCTCCCCGACTTGTCCGTCCCCTCTTGTGCTTGCCACTGTGAGTTTTCCTTTTTCGTAAATAAGCTCTAAAGCAAGCCCGTCAAATTTATTTTCTACAGTGTATTTAATATTACTAGCATCAAGTTCTCTTTGCATTCTATTATCAAAGTCTAAAAACTCCTCTTCATTCATAACATTAGAAAGCGAATACATTGCAATAGGGTGTTCAAACTTCTCAAACTTTTCTAATATAGTGCCTCCCACTTTATTTGTAGGGCTGTCATCTTTTTTTAATTCTGGAAACTCCCTTTCAAGATTTTCTAATTCTCTGAAAAGTTTATCATATTCATAGTCTTCTATTTCAGGGTTGTCATCTGTATAATAAAGTTTATTATGGTAATTAATAGTTTCTGTTAATTGTTTTATTCTTTGTTTAGCTTCTTCTTTATTCATATTTATTCCTTAATAAAAATATTTAATTTATATAAATTTATTTTTTTATTTTATGTCTTATTATTAAATCTTCAAACATTGTTTTTATAAATTTGTACCCATCTTCTGTGTGTTCATCTAAATTTATTTCTTTTTCTTGCTGTTTTCCATCATCTGATTTTATAACTTCAACTAATTTAACTTTGCCGTTTTTTAATAATTCATCTAATTTAAATTTATAGTTTTTATCCATTAAAAAACCTCTATATTCTAATTTGTATTATTATAATATAAAATGGCTTGAATTCAATACTTAAATTTAGTATATAAATATAATATTATAACTTCTTACTACACTCAAAAAATATAGAAAATATTGACCAATATAAGAATATAAAGAGATTAAAAAATATTAAACATATATAAAGATTATGACAATTTCTGACGCATTCATATATTATAATAATAATATTGAATAAATATTTAAGGAGTATATTTTATGGATATTTTTGAAATTATAATGAATGCAATTGATGATTTTGATGAAGTATTTGAAAATGTTTTAGAGGCATTGAATAACAAAATAGATGGAAAAAGAATAGATAGTGATAATGATGCAGAAGAAATTGAAGATAATGAAGAAAGTAATATTATAGATATATCAGCAGAATACATTTCAGAAGAAGATATTGATGATTCAAATAAAATACATATAGGAAAAATAGATGATAATTAAAAATTAATTAGCGTAAAAAAATATATATACCTAAACAAATACAGTTTGTCAAAAAATAAATTTTTTAAATTTTGATATTTGCGGGGCTTTGCCCCACACCCCAGTTCTTTTGTTGGCAC
>NZ_CASEGO010000120.1 GCF_949287625.1 uncultured Brachyspira sp.
AGTTTTTTTATTAGTTTTTTTATTAGTTTTTTTATTAGTTTTTTTATTAGTTTTTTTATTAGTTTTTTTCATAAATATGCCTTTATTTATAAACAGTAATATATACATACTTGTAATATACATTATAAAATAATAAAATATATTTTATTATCTGTAATAATTACAAAATTCACTTGAAAAAATTAATATTTATTCTATACTTATTATAGTAGTATTATAAATAGTAATAATTAAAGGAGAATAAATTATGGAACTTTTAGCACATATTCTAGCAACAGAAACAGATGAAGAGTTTATTAAGAAGCTTTTAGGGGAACTTTTTACTAAGGACGAACAGGATATGATACAGCAAAGACTTAGGATAGTCACCCTATTAAGGAAAAAAATGCCTCAATATGAAATAGCAAAACATCTTAATGCAAGCCTTTGTTCGATAACAAGGGGAGCAAAAGAATTGAAAAAAGAAGATAGTGCATTAGCAGTAATAGTTGATAAATATCTTATAAATGACAAAAACTTTCAGGAATCTTTAATAAAATCACAGCAGTAATATACTAATCTCATCAGCATAATTAAAATAAGAATTTTTTATAGATAAGTATTTAGGGGATATGTTAAAATATTCTCTATGGCTGTTTATCGTTTTTTTGTGTTTCAAATAAAAATCTTCATTGAAAATGCAATTATATTTATTTATGTCTATTCCTTTTACTGTTCTCAGTGAAAGGAATATAAACTCTTTTTTTCTAGTATCTTTATCTAAATATTCGCTTTCTTTTTCTGCAAGATTATTTTTAGATATAGAATTAAAATAATCATTAAGCATTTTTGTATTTGTATATCTTATATTATTATAGCAGCCTGAAGCAGATACCCCTATTCCCATATAATCTTTCATAAGCCAGTAATTGCTGTTATGAATAGAAGTGTAATTAGAAAGAGCAAAATTTGACACTTCATATCGTTTTAATCCCAAGCCTTCTAATGTATCAGAAGCTAGTTTATAATAAATAATTGATTCTTCCTCGCTTGGAAGTAATTTTTCCCATTTTTTTTTCAGTGATTCTGTGAGTTCTAAATAGTAAAGAGAAGCATGCTTTATTTTTGGAAGAAGGTCAAATGAAAATAATATATCATCTTTTATCTGTGTTTTTGAGTTTAAAGGAAGTCCGCATATAAAATCAAGAGAGATATTTTCTAGAGATGATTTATTTATTAATTTAAGTGCATTTATAATATCTTTTTTGTCTGTGTGTCTGTTTATAATAGATAAACTTTTTTCATTGAATGTTTGTATGCCTAGTGAAAGCCTTATATTTCCTATATTTTCTAAAAAATTAATATATTTATCATTTATATTATTTATATTAGATTCTATTGTTATTTCTTTTATTAAATATTTATTTTCATTATGTGTATAAACAATATCTATTATATTATCTAATAGATATTTTAATAAATCATGACCTAATACAGAAGGTGTACCTCCGCCTAAATATATAGTTTCTATTTTTTGCTTATAATCTTTTATTCTAATTTTAAGTTCTTCTATTAAGAAGTGAGTATACTTTTTGTATATATCAGTATTATTCATATTAACAATAGAATAAAAATTGCAGTAGCTGCATTTATAAGTACAAAAAGGTATATGTATATAAAGTCCAGACATGTTTTGTTAGAAATCTTGTTTTTTTAAATAATTGTATATTTTTATTATAATATTTGCTATTTCTTCAGCTTTGTCATCTTTATTTATGTAGAAATAATAAACATACAAATAATCTAATGGGTCTGGATCATTTTTTCCTTCAAATAATTCAAAAGGTGAAAATATCTTTTGTATTTCATCTTTAATTTCTTTTTGATTTAGTTTATCTATTATATCATTGCTGTTTGAAAATATGCTTACATGGCAGTAATGTATATTAATAAATAATTTGATTAAAAGCTGCTTATTCAAATAAATAATTATTGGAGTTGAAGCTGCAGTATTACTATTTGCAATATTTTCTTTGAATATTTTTTCATCTAAATATCTGCAGTTATCATTATTAAGTCCATTTATTTTTAAATAATTTATAATATTTTTAATAATTTCTATTTGATTTTTTATAGGATTTATCTCTATTTTTTTTGATTTTATTATGCTGCTTACCTCTAAAAAGAGTTTTGAACATTCTTCTATATCTTTCATAGTATTTAATGATTTATAAACTTCATTATTGTTTAAAAAATCTTCTATTATAGACTTTTCCATATTGTATTCCTCTTTTTTGTTGCTTATATTTATTTCATTATTTCTAACTTGAATTAATGCTGAATAAATCGATGAATATTTATCATCTTTTAAGAAACTATATTTATTTATAATATTATTATCTATAAAATATGCAATATCACTATTTGATAAACAGCATACTCTGTTATAATTTTTTAGTTTAGCGTCTAATATGTTTGATTCATAATCGCTTTTACTTAAAATAACAATAAATAAATTATCCTCTGAATAATTTTTTAATTGTTTTTTTAATTCAAAAATATTTATTTTGCTTTCTATAATAATTTTAAAATCATTATTATATATACTCATCTCAATTTTTATATTATCTTCAATAATGTCAGCATCAATATTTATATCTTTATCAGTATTGATATTATTAAAGTTAAGCATATCTTTTATAATATAATTGGCAAAATCTCTTGCAAAATTAATTTCTTTATTGTTATCAATTAAAAAATTTACTTTCAAAATATCATACAATAATTGATTTCTTAAGATTTCAGGATACATAGAGTATTCTATAATATTTATTTTAGGTATTAATTTTTTTCTTTCTTTTTTTATTCTTTCTATTAGTTGATTTTTTTCTTTCATGAAAATATCAAGTATATTTAATAGTTCTTTATCTTGCAAAATAACCTCCATTTTATAAAAAATATACTTAAAATTTTATTATTGTAAAAATTATTGTTTTTTTTAATAAATTAGTGTAAGTATAATAATTATCTGAAATTACACAAGAAATATTAATTAAATTTACTGATTTTTATAAGAAATTCTATTTTAAGAAATCTTTTAATGAACTGTATTTCTGAGAATGCATTTTTCTTAATGCTTTTTTTTCTATTTGCCTTATACGTTCTTTAGTGAAAGAAAACATCTCACCAACTTCTTTAAGTGTCTTTCTCTCTTGATCTATACCGTATCTTGCATTAATTATCTGTTTTTCTATATCCGATAAACTTTCAATGGCAGTCTTTAACTCTTCCATAAGCTCTTTATTTATAGCAGTTTCTTCAACATTTTTTGAAGTTTTATCTTCTATAGTGTCTATAAGCCTGTCTTTCATTCCGTCATAATTATATTCGCCTTCAAGAGATATATGCTCTGTACTCATAGACATAATATGCAGTATATCGTTAGGATCTTTATTTAATATGGCGGCAAGCTCATTAACATCTGGAGTATATCCGCTTTTATAGTAATACTGATGCACTGTACGCTCCAAATCAACCAAATCCATAGCTTTATTTAGGGGAAGTCTTATAAGTCTTGATTTTTCATTTATGGCTCTTAATATGCTTTGTCTTATCCAATAAACAGCGTATGATATAAAGTGATATCCTTTATCTGGGTCAAATCTGTCTGCTGCTATTATAAGTCCCATATTGCCTTCACTTATCAAATCTTCAAGCAGAAGTCCGCTGTTTTTATACTGTTTTGCAATAGTTATAACAAATCTTAAATTACTTCTAATAAGTTTAGACCTTGCCTCTGCGTCGCCTTCTTTAAGTCTTTTTGTAAGTTCTATTTCCTCTTCACGGGTTAATAGCTTTTCTTTTTTAGCATCAGCAAAATATAGAGATATATTATTTTGTTCTTCTGTCGTATTCGTTTTTAGTCTGCTATCTGCCATATATTATAACTCTTAAACAAAAATTCTGGTATGATATTCTAACATTTTTGATTATTAAATCAATATGTTTTCTTTATATAAATATCTATCTATAAATATCTATTTGCCAAATCATGCACAACAGAATGATTAAAAGAATGTGAGGATTTATTAGCAGTTATTTTAGCTTTTATTGGTCTCGATAAAATATATAAATCTCCAATTATATCTAAAATTTTATGCCTTACAAACTCATTATCAAAATGAAGTTTAGTATTTATAACTTTACCATCGCATAATAATATATGGCTTCCTATCATACCGCTTCCAGCCATACCCATTTTTTGTGCATAGTCTATATTATCTATAGTATTAAATGATCTAGCCTTACCTATTTCTTCTGTAAACTGATCAAAGTTTTCAAATTTATATGTATATTTCTGAACTCCTATAGAACCTGCAAAATCTATACGCAAAGTTACTTCAAGCCCGTCATAAGGAGATAGTATAATGTAAGTTTCATCATCATTAACATTACCGTAAGTCAAAGTTTGGTCTATAACTATAGGATCTGCATAATCATCTTGTTCAACAAAACCAGCCTCTTTTAGTGCATCACAGAATACCAAAGCCGAACCGTCTACATTAGGAACTTCTCCGTCGCATTTTACTATTAAATTGGTAATACCCATCATATGAAGTGCTGCTAAAAAATGTTCTGTTGTTTTTATATATCTGTTTCCAGATACCAAAGCAGTAGAATTAACAGCACCGGATTTATCTTTTGATAAAATATTTTCCGGAGATAATTTTATATGAGTATTTGTATTAATATCTATAAAAACTATTCCAGTATTTGCTTCTGCAGGTACAAGAGTTAATGCAGTTTTTCTTCCTTCCATTAGGGCAAAACCGCTCACAACTACACTTTTAGCTATTGTTCTTTGATGTATTTTATATTTGCATTCAGTTTTTTTATTTGTATGTTCGTTATTTGTATTTTCTATTTCTATATTATTATTAACATGTTCTTTAAAAACTTCATCGCAGCTTGAAAGTAATTTAGATATACTTATAGGTTTTTCTAAAAAATCATAAGCTCCCATTTTTGTAGCCCTTACAGCTGTTTCTACTCCTGCATGTCCGCTCATCATAATAACAACTGTAGAAGGATATTTATCTTTTATATGTGATAAAATATCAAGTCCGTCTACATTAGGAAGCCATACATCTAAGAATACCAAATTAATATTTTTACTTTCTAGTATTTTTTCAGCTTCATTATTATTTTTTGCTATCTCTACATCATAGCCTTCATCTTCCAAAATAGTTTGACATGTTGTAAGTATGTCCTCTTCATCATCTATTATTAATATATTTTGTTTTGTTTTTATTGTCTGCATATTAAAAAATCTTCCATAAAATTTATATCATAAATATAGTATATTAATTATATAAAATCAATATTACAATTATCGTTAATTTATATAGTTTTGTTTAAATATTATTATCCCGCTATTTATATATAACCTTGCATTAAGCAAATAGTTAATAAAATTATAAATTATCAGCAAAAAAATATTGTTTTTTTTATATATAAATATAGAATATAAGGTATTAATATATTATTTTAAGGAATATTAAAGTGAAAGATTTACTTATTGAAATATTGGTTGAGGAAATACCTGCAGATTTTGCCTATCCTGCAAGTATAAGTTTTAAAAAGATTATGGAAGACACATTGAAGAGTAACGGTGTGAATTTTAAATCCATAACAGATTATACAACTCCAAGAAGATTATCTATTCTTGCTGAAGATGTAGAAGAGAAGTCTAAAGATGAAGTTGCAGAGTTTAGAGGTCCTTTGTTTGAAAGTGCTTTAAAAGACGGCGTATTAACAAAAGCAGGCGAAGGTTTTTTAAAAGCTCATAATATTGATTTTTCATCTATAAAAAATATAGATGAAAATGAGTCCTTTAATAAACCATATATAAAAGAAGTAAACGGAAAAAAATATTTATTTGTAAAAGAAGAGAAAAAAGGTATAGAAACTAAAAAACTATTTGAAGAAGTATTGGAAGATATAGTTTCTAAAATAGATTTTAAAAAGAAAATGAGATGGGCTGATAAAGATTTTGCTTTTGTACGTCCTATTAGAAATGTACTTGCTTTATTCGGAGATGAAATTATTAAAACTTCTGTTGCTGGAATAGAAACAAATAATAAAGTAACTGGACATAGACTTCTTTCTCCAGAGTTTACTGAAATTAAAAATCCTAAAGATTATGAAAAAGTATTGCTTGAAAAACATGTTGTTGTATCAAGAGAAAAAAGACTTGAAAATATTATTAATCAGTTAGAAAATATTGAAAAAGATCTTGGTTTTGAAGCAGTTTCTAAGAAAAAAGTATCAGAAATAGTTGTGGATTTAGTTGAGGAGCCTTATTTGCTCACTGCAGAATTTGATTCTAAATTCTTAGAAGTTCCTAAAGAAGTATTGACAAGCGAAATGATTGAACATCAAAAATACTTTCCATTATGCAAAAAAGACGGATCTTTAACTAATGTATTTGTAATAACTGCCAATCAGCCTAAAACTCCTCAGATAATAGCTGGAAATATAAGGGTATTAACTGCAAGACTTTCAGACGGAAGATTCTTATACCAAGAAGATATAAGAAAAGGTATGGACGAGATGAATGAAAGACTTGAAATGCTTATGTTTAGAAAAGAGCTTGGAAGCGTTGCCGATAAAGTAAAAAGACTTGAGAAAAACTCTGAGATATTAATAAAACTTCTAGGTTATGAAAAAGATAAGGATAATATACTTAAAGCTATTAAATATATGAAATCAGATTTGGTGAGCAATATGGTTTATAACTTCCCAGAACTTCAGGGTATAATGGGAGGATATTTTGCTAAAGCTATGAATCTTAATGATGATATTGCATTGGCTATTAATGAGCAGTACAGACCTTTATTTGCTTCTGACAATATACCTTCTAATGATACTGGTAAAGCTATAGCTATACTTGATAAAATGGATAATATAGCAGCAGGATTCTATGTAGGAGATATACCAACAGGTTCTCAGGATCCTAATGCTTTAAGAAGACAGGCTCTTGGTATTATTAATATACTTATAAAATCTAAAAAGCATGTAAATCTTAAAAAATTAATAGAAGAATCAATTAACTCTATGCCTAAAGAAGCAAGAAATAATAAAAGTGAAGATTTGGTAAAAGATATATTTGAGTTCTTTAAATCCCGCTTTGAAAATGATATTGATTTTGCTAAAGATTCTGTTGCAGGAGTACTTTCTACAGGTATAGATGATATGTATGATGCTTACTTAAAAATAGAAGCTGTTGATGAGTTTAGAAAGAAAAATGAAGCTTTATTCTCTAATCTTTTAACGGTATTTAAAAGAATAAAAAATATGATTAAATCTGCTAAAGATGTTAATTTAGATGATGCTTTATTAAAAGAAGAAGCTGAGAAATCATTATATAATACATATAAAGAAAAATTAAATGAAGTTAATAAACTTATGGAAGAGAGAGAATATGAAAAAACTTTCTCTCTTCTTGCAAGTCTTTATGAACCTTTGGATAAATTCTTTAAAGATATAATGGTTAATGTAGAAGATGAAAAAATCAAAAATAACCGTATAGCTTTACTTTCATCAGTAGATAAAATTTTTAAGAATATGCTTGATTTCTCTAGTTTGGTAAAATAATAATTAAGAATAAATAATTATAAAAGCACTTTCATTTATTATAAATGAGGGTGCTTTTTTGTATTAACTATATAATTATACTTGCTTCAAAACTATTTTAATAATTATTTATATAGCGTTTTGGAATTTATAGTTGGTCTTTGCCCTTGCGAAGTTGCATAGAGTTCTACTCAACCAGCAGTTCTTTTATGACGCCTGTCCGCCTCGCTTTGCGTGCCGTAGGCAGGTGTGCCACATACGAATACGCCTCACTCTGTGTGCCGTAGGCAGGCGAGAAGCAGGCACAGCCCGCCCGCTCTGCGTACCTTCGGTAGCGAAAGGCTTTATTTTAGGTTTAATTTAATAATTTATTCTACATGTAAGACATAATTAGTACTATTTAGTATTATTTTTAGATTTGCACTTTTTGCAACTTTTTGCGGCGGGAAAAAGTTGAATAAAAAATTGACAAACTCAAAAATTTTTAGTATATACCTAAACAAATATAGTTTGTCAATTTTCAAACAGATGAAAATTCTCTGCTAATGCTATTGATAGTTCTTTTTTCCACTTAT
>NZ_CASEGO010000121.1 GCF_949287625.1 uncultured Brachyspira sp.
TATACTTTTAGTAGTTTCTTCTATTATTATACCTGCATTTTTTATAGAATCCATAGACTCTTTCATCATATTATTGCCTTCTACAGAATGCGAAGTTGACGATTTTATTGTGGAAGCCATCTCTTCCATAGAAGAAGCCGTCTCTTCAAGACTTGCTGCCTGAGACTCAGTTCTTTTAGATAAATCAGCATTACCATTAGCAAGTTCCTGTGCTGCATATGTAATCTTTTCTGAAGAAGCATTTACCTGAGAAATAATTTCTGTTAATTTTTTACGCATATTTCTAAACGAATCAAACAATATACCAAACTCATCTTTTCTTTTATGTTCATTAGATGCGTAAGTTAAATTGCCCGATTCTATTTCTTTAGCCTCTTTTATAATACTTTCCAAATGCCCCATAAGTCTCTTTATAAATAGATACAGAAAGATTGTTAATAATACAATAGCAGCTAATGCAACTATAGAACTAATTAGTATTAATTGTTTATTTGCTGCATATATTTCACTGTCATACATACTCATAGAAATAACCCAATCCATAGTTTTCATTTTATAGTATGAACCTGTTCTATTTTCATTTGAATATGTATATGATAATTTTCCATTCTCTAAATTGCTGCTGAATGCTCCTTGATAAGCCTGAACAGCTGTACCTCCTATTTGATCATATAAGGTATCCATTACATCTATTAATCTTGAATCTACAGCAAATATTCTTCCGCTTTCGCCAAGTACTATATCAGCAAAGTAAGTATCATATATAAATTTCCAGTCTATAATAACAAAAGCGTATCCTATCAATTTTCCGTCATAATCTTTTATACCGCCTCCCATAGCTATAGAATGGACACCTGTATCTTTAGATTCTACTAAATCATCATCATATGTGAATGCACCATTATTTGACTGTAATTTTTTCCATAAAGTAGGTCTTCTTTCAGCCATATTTCCAGTTGTGTTTCCAACCGCATCCATAATAACATTGCCATTTAAATCTGAAATAACAGTATTTATAGAATAATCATTGGCTGTATTTACCTGTTTTAAGGTATTTAAAAGATTCCTTAAAGAAACATCATTTCTATTTATTATAGAATCGATAACAGCTGGCATTACTGAATAAGTTTCTGCAAGAGAAAGCTGATTTATCAGTATAGAATCAAATAATTTAGCATAGGCTTGTACGGTGTTGTCAAAACCCTCAAATCTGCTTTTGCTTATTCCGATATTGGCAAAATTTACTGCTATTAAAAGAATAATCACTATAAGTGCTACTGATATTATTGATATGATAGCAGGTATTTTGAAAGATAAACTATGTACTCTCTTCATAATAGGCTCCCATATATAATAAAACTAATATTATTACACAAATTATACTTAAATTTTCACATTCTGTCAAAAATAAATTTACATTTTGGGAAAATAAATATAATTAAACTATATAATAGCACCATATTTTTTACAATAATCACAAAAAAATTATAAATATTAGGCTTATTTTATAAAAAAAATTTGTTTAACTAATAGCATAATCATTAATAATTTTAAGGAGTTTAAATTATGGCTGGAAATACAAATATAGTAATAGTAGAAGGAAGATTAACTAAAGATCCGATATATATGAAAACAAAAACAGGAAAATCTTTATGCAAATTTAGTATAGCAAATAATAAATATTATTATAGTAATGGAAGTTTTCAAAAAGAAGTATATTATTTTGATTTAGTTGCTTGGGGATATAATGCGGATAAAGCTGCTGTAAATTTGTTTAAAGGAAAGCATGTAATAATTAACGGAGAATTAAGACAAAATATATACACAGCTAAAGATGGAAGCAAAAGAAACAGTTTTTATATATTGGTTTCAGAAATAAATAATCTCGATAGAAAAGCAGTAGGAAATACTGAGTATATAAAAACAGCAAATAATCAAAGAGTATCCGACTTTATTGAAGAGAATCTTGAGGAAGTATTTTAGAGTCTCTTATAATTTGCATAAGTTCATTTTTTAAAGACTCTTCATCTTTATCAGCATTTATATGGTATATATTTGGGGCATTAAAAGAAGAAAATATTTCATCAACTTTCTGAAGATAGTTTTCATTTTCAAATCTATCAACAAATCCCCTCTTTTCCATAATCCTATTTAAAGCAGTTTCTATAGGCAAATGAAATATAAATACCAAATCAGGCTCTATTATAAAGTCCTTATGCAGATTATAAATATATTCTCTGTCAATACCTTTTGCACCTTGATACGCTATAGAAGAATACATATATCTATCCAATATGATAATATACCCATCATTAATTGCAGGTTTTATCATATGCTGAATATGCTCTTTTCTGTCGGCTATAAATAGGGATAATTCTTCTTCTGGTTTTAAATCTTTAGAAAGCATACTTTCTCTAAGTTTAGAACCAAAATATGCATGAGTAGGTTCAAAAGTATATATAGATTTGATTCCCTTGCTGTTTAATTCATTTGTGAGAAGCATTCCATGAGTAGATTTCCCCGAACCGTCTATACCTTCTAATACTATTAGTTTTCCATTCATATTTTTCCTCATAATATTTAAAACATTACCCCATATTATTAAATATAACAATTATTTAAACAATTAATAAAAAATTATATTACAAAAATCATCTTATTTTTAAAGTTGCTATACCAATAATTGCAGCTATTATACCTATAATGTAGAATCTAAATACAACCTGAGTTTCTTTCCAGCCCGATTTCTCAAAATGGTGATGCAAAGGAGCCATTTTAAATATTCTCTTTTTGAATAATTTATATGAAAATACCTGTAAAACAACACTTAATGCTTCTGCCACATAAACTGCACCTATAATAAGAAGAAGCAGCTCATGTTTTATGAATAAAGCAATGATTCCCAAAACTCCGCCTAGAGATAAACTTCCTACATCTCCCATAAAAACCTGAGCAGGGTGAGCATTAAACCATAAAAATCCTAAACCAGCACCTATTAAAGCACCTACAAAAACAGTAACCTCTCCTGCATCTGCTATAAAAGGTATTTTTAAATATGTTGCTACAAGAGAGTTTCCAGAAACATATGAAAGTACTGCTAATGCCATAGACATTATAATTAAAAGCCCTATAGCAAGCCCGTCAAGTCCATCTGTTAAATTTACAGCATTACTCATACTCACAACTACAAATGTGGCAAATGGTATATATAAAAGCTTCAAATCTATATAAAGAGTACTAGCAAATGGAATAAATATAGTAGAAGAAGGTACTTGTGCTACCTTTACTGCTTCTAATACACCTATACCCTGATTAAGTTCAAATGTCATTAAGAATGTTGATTTATCAAAATAATATAAATAAACTCCTATTATAATGCCTACAAAGGTTTGAAAAAATATTTTATATTTACCTGGGAGACCTTTTGAGTTTTTATATTTAATCTTTAGAAAATCATCTAAAAAACCTGCAACAGCAAGTATAAAGAGTGAAAATGAAAGAAGAATTATTTTTAAATTATCAAGCTTTCCCCATAACAGTATGCTAATTAAAATACTTCCCACTATAAATATTCCGCCCATAGTAGGAGTGCCTGTTTTTACCAGATGTGTTTCAGGACCATCATCTCTTACCACCTGTCCGAAATGAAGTTTTCTTAATTTTTCTATTATATTTGGAGCAAAAAAAAGAACTAATATTAATGCCGTTGCAACTGCTCCTGCTGTTCTAAAAGTAATATATCTAAATAGATTAAAACCAAAAAATGATTCTCTTAATGGATAAAAAATTTCGTATAACATGACTATTAACAACCTTTACATAATAAAAAAAAGTTAAACATTAACTCTATACTATTATATATAAATTGTTTTGTCAATTAAAAAATATTATGTTAATTAGTGTTTTTATAACTTTATAACATAGATTATACCTGAACAAATATGATTTATCAATTTTGAGTTATTGATAAATCATATTATAAGTTATAAATAGCATAAAGTATTATTAGTTGTTAATAAAATAAGTTTTAAATGTAAAATAAATAATTTATTTTTTATAATAATATGTAATCAGCCGCATACCCTTACCACAGGCAGACTTCGTCGGCACGCAGAGCGTGCGGGCTGTGCCTGCTTCTCGCCGCAGGCGGACTTCGTATGCGGCACACCTGCCTACGGCACGGACGCGTCACAAAAGAAGTATGGGTGTTGCGTAGCACACAGCGTAGGGGGGCTAGTACCACAAATACTAAAATTTAAAAATTTATTTTTTGACAAACTATAGTTGTTTATTTATGATAATAAATAATCATTCGCCTATTATTTTTATTAATACCCTTTTTAATCTTTTACCGTCATATTCACCATAAAAAATTTGCTCCCAAGTTCCAAAATCTAGTTTTCCGTCTGTAACAGCTACAACAACCTCTCTTCCCATTAATTGTCTTTTCATGTGAGCATCAGCATTATCTTCGTATCCATTATGTTTATATTGACTATGAGGTTTTTCAGGAGCTAATTTTTCAAGCCAAACTTCAAAATCATTATGAAGTCCGCTTTCATCATCGTTAATAAATACGCTTGCTGTTATATTCATAGCATTGCATAAAATTAGTCCTTCTTTTATACCGCTTTCATCTAAACATTTCTGTACTTCTGGTGTTATATTAATGTATCCTCTTCTTTTTGGGTAATTTATTTCTAATACTTTTCTGTAAGATTTCATCATTTTTCTCCTAAATTAAAAATTCAAATTATTCCATACCGTATATTTTTAAGAATTCGCTTAATATAGTATGCATAATTATTCTTTTTTTATCATAATCCAAATTTCTAGTTAATTCTATTCCGAAAGATTCTATATTTTTTTTAGCAGCATAATATGTTATAGTAGTAGGCATAGGATAATACATTTGTCTGAATTTAAATTTCATAGGCTCTATTCTTGAATTAATATTATTAAGTACGCTTACAACTTTATCATCTAATTTTCTAGTATCATATATAATAGAATCTCCGAAAAACTCTTTAAATCCGTTTCCCTCATGAAGAGTAAGCACCACATCTATATCATATTCATCAAGCATTTTCATGTATTCTTTAGCTAATTTATCAGTATCAGTTCTGCTTACTTTTTTGTCAAAGAATCTGTTATTAATATCCTGTCCTTCTATTGCTCTAGTATTTTTTCTATATGCTTCAGGTACAGCAATAGGTACTATAGTAAGACTTCCCTTTTTTATAGGCATATTAATTCTTTCCATAGCAACATCTGTTCCCACTCTTTCACTTCCATGCGGAACTATCAAAAATATATTAGGTCCTTTTTCTGGGTGAACTACTCTATATATTGTGTTTTCGTTTTTTGTTCCTTCCATTATTTTGAAATTATATCTGTCTATATCTTCATTAAGATGGCTTGCCACTTCCATTTCTAATTGTCTTGATACACTTTCTATTAACGATTTCTCATTCTCTGTTGTTCTGTATGGTCCGTCAAGAATAGGTATTATAGAAGTTTTATGATTAGGCTCTAAAAAATAGCTTACGCCTAAAGATGATGAAGGAGTTATTTTTACGGCATTATTATATGTTATTACGGATATTTTATCATCATATGCTACAACAGCAAATGATTTTCCTTTAAAGTCATATCCTCTTTCATCTTTTGTTATAGTCATCTGAATATCATCATTATGTTTGCTTTTTATATACATATATCCGGAATGCAAAGTAAAATTGTTGCTTTCGTATGTTAGTTTTGAACTCGGCATTAGTATAATAGATTTCTCTCCATTATCCATTACTAAATATGATTCCTCTTTTGTAGATATCGAAAAATAATCATCTGGAAAACTTTTTTTAACATCTATATCAGCATGCTCTTCATTAACTATTACAGATGCTTCTCCCTGTCTTGATATTACTTTGAAAGTATTAGCAAATAATAAATTGCTTAATGTTATCATAAAAGAGTATATTAGTATGTATTTAATAATTTTCATAGTAAAAGCCGTTATATTTAAAGTATCGTTTTAATTATCGAATTAATAGAAAAATGCTTTAAATAAAAAAGTTTTGTAAAAAAATATGATTATATATTCTATAAATATCAAAAATATGCCTATTTAGGATATTTTAATTATGTAAATATCAAAAAACAAAGGTTTTTAACAACTTTTCTTTACGTTATTTTTACAAACATACTGAAAATATGTAGTATATGTATTAAATATATTTATTTTATAGTATATTTGTAAATATTTTGTAAAATAATTGTAAAATAATATTGCAAAAAATAGTCGTTCTGCTATAATAATAAATGTAAAGAGATTTTACAATAACCTGTTAAGGAGATACAAATGACTAATAATTTAAGACTTTTTATAAAAATAACACCTAGCAAACTTCCAGAGAATATAAGAAATTTTATAGCTGTTAATTACAGTAAAGCAAAAATAGTTTATATTGATAAAATTAAAGATGAATACGAAATAAAATTGAGTAATGGAATATATATTAACTTTGATAAAAACGGTTCTTGGAATTATATAAGCAGTGATGATAAATTATCTGAAAATATACTTCCTCAAAATATAGCACATAAAGTAAAAAATATAATGAAAAAATATAAAAATGCTTATGTATTTGAAATTAATAAAAGAATAGAGTTTTACAGAATAAGATTAACTAATTCATTAGAATTACGCATAAGACATAATGGCGAAATACTGCTTGCATAATTTTATTATTGTATCTCTTTAAGTTTTTTATTATAAAGGCCTGATTTCTGTAAAAGGATTCAGGCTTTTTTATCATCAAATAAAATATAAAATAATTATTAAAAAATTACATTCTATTTATAAAACTATGTAAAAAATATATATAGATATATTAAAATTATTATCATTTTTTATAAAAGATAAATAATTGTAAAATATAATTGCCTAATAATGTATTTTATTAAATAATCATGATAGATGATATTTATTTAATATGATAGTATTCTTTTTATATTAAAATTGTAAGAGGAATAAAATATTATGATAAAAAAAACAATTTATATTTTGTCATTCATATTTTTATTAATGACAATAAGCTGCAGCAAAAAAAACAATAATGTAACTAATCCTATTTTTGAGGATACCAAATACACTGTTAAAGGTATTGACAGTAAATATAATGCTGTTTGGAAATTTTTTAATGCTGATGAAACAGGCAACAGTTCTGTTGATGTTGTTATAAGTGATGGAGGAATAAGCGGTTTAATAGTTTCAAATAAAAATGAAAAAGCTGATTTTTCTAAAGATTATATTTTCAGTACAGAAAAAGAAGATGAAAATATATATTACAGCAGATATTTTGGATATATAGTTAGTAAAGGAGATTGGGTAGGGGAGCTTCAATTTCCTACATATGATGATGAAACTGTTGGATATGTATATATAAAAAATAAAAATACTTCAGATACTATTGTAGGAATACTCGATAAAGCACCTGGTGTTAAAGAAGGTATAGATAAGTGGTATTTTGGGACTAGAAGTTATACTGATAATGGAGTAAAAAAAACAGTAGATATACAAGAAAATTTTGTTACGTACTCTGAAAACGGAAAAGTTAAATTAAAAATTCCTTCTAAATTTTTTGATTTATCTAAAGGAGACGGATTTTACGGATATACTATAATTCAGGGGCTTTTATATGAGGGTGTTGATATAAATGTTTATAATAAAGAAAATGCAAGCATATTACCTAATGTTTATTTTCAGTATATTGATTATAATTATAAACTTGACATAAATTTAAGATCTGACGGAGTACCTATATCAGCAAAATACATTAAAAAAGATACTGTAATATCTTCAGGTGATGTTCAGTATGTTAAAGAATAAATATAATAATTGATAAAATATATAATGATTGTGCAGGCTCTTAAACAGAGTCTGCTTTTTTTATTGTGAGAATAATATTAAATATTTTAACGCAACTTTTTATTAAAATATTATTTTCCATTAAAAAAATTATCTTTTTGCATAAAGTTTTTATATAAAAAAATAATAGACTTGTTTCAAAACTAAATTTATTAATACTTAGTTTTTTTATTTAGTATTTTTTTAGTTATAGTTGGGGCTTTGCCCCAAACCCCACTTCTTGTAGTTTTAAAATTAAATAATTTTCATAATTAACTTTGTCAAGTAGTTTTGAAACAAGTCTAATATCTATAGCTAAATTAACTTGAATTTTCAATATTTATAATGATTTTTGATATAATTAAAAATAAAATTTATTAAAAATATAGATTTTAAGAAGTTTTTTATACAAAAAATGTATAAAACGCAGTATATGATATTAATTTTAAAATTTTTTAAGAAAAAAAAGAAAAAAATGCTAAACCAAATTAAACTTTATGCCGAGAAGGTCGAAAATTATTGTATAGCAAAATGAGAGTTCAAGTATTTGGCGGTCTCGAACTCCCTGTTTGCTTAGTTGATACCATATAATTTGATAAGAATATAATTATTGGCGTGATTATATTCTTATATAGGATTTAATGGTATTTTTGGCAACTTTATATAGTCATTAAGGATTGTCGGAATACCTTAAATTCTCTTTAATATTTTTTGCCAATTAGGCACGGATGCCTTTTTGAATAAATATCATGGAGGATGACGATGATCATCAATAACAACATTAGTGCTATAAATGCACAACGTACTTTAAAATTCAGAAACGTAGATCTTTCTAAAGACATGGCTGCTCTTTCTTCTGGAATGAGAATCAACAGAGCTGGAGATGATGCTTCAGGACTTGCTGTATCTGAAAAAATGCGTACTCAAATCCGCGGTTTACGTCAAGCTGAAAGAAACACTCAAGACGGTATATCTTTCATTCAAACTACTGAAGGATACCTTCAAGAAAGCCAAGACATTTTGCAAAGAATACGTGAATTGTCTGTACAATCTGCTAACGGTATTTATACTGATGCTGACAGAATGCTTATTCAAGTTGAAGTTTCTCAATTAGTTGATGAAGTTAACCGTATTGCTAGCCAAGCTCAATTCAATACTCTTAACATGTTAACTGGAAGATTTGCTAACCCTAATGAAGGCGGAGCTCCTGTTGCTTCTATGTGGTTTCATATGGGTGCAAACATGGACGAAAGAAGAAGAGTTTATATAGGAACTATGACTGCTGCTGCTTTAGGTTTACAAACTGCTGAAGGTACTGGTATATCTATTTCTTCTATAGACAAAGCTAACAGTGCTATAGGTTTAGTTGATGAAGCTTTAATGAAAGTTTCTAAACAAAGATCTAACTTAGGTGCTTATCAAAACAGATTAGAGCTTACTGCTCAAGGCTTAATGATAGCTTATGAAAACACTGCAGCTTCTGAAAGCAGAATCAGAGATACTGATATGGCTGAAACTTCTGTTAAATTTGCTAAAGACCAAATCTTAAGTCAGGCTAATTTAGCTATGTTGGCTCAAGCTAATACTATGAACCAAGGTGCTTTACGTTTGATTCAATAATTAATTAAAGTACGTTTTATAGCAAGCTAATTTAAAAATAGCTGGTCTCATTAATTTTAATGGGACTGGCTATTTTTTATTTTTAAAGTATTAAATTTAAATAACGCTTTGGGCGGGTGCTCTTAAAGAAATATAGGCTTATAGATTTAATCAAAACTGATTAAAAAATAAAGCTTTTAAATCTGAAAGGGCGGGGATTTAAATAAAATTTTTATATTTTTTATTATAGTTTCTCTATATCTTCCATACTTAATCCTGTTAATTCACTGATAAGGCTTATAGCCATATTTTTATTTTTCATATTTTTAGCCATTGATATTTGCGTTTCTTTAATACCTTCTTTAATACCTTCTTTAATACCTTCTTTAATACCTTCCTCTCTGCCCTTTTTAATTCCTTCTTCTATTCCTAGTCTTCTCTCTTCCTTCTTCTATTCCTAGTCTTCTCTCTTCGCTTAAAGCTAATATATCAAAATAATTCTTTTCATATTCTGAATAATTTTCAAATAAATCTTTAGTGTTTACAAATTTGTTATATTCATCATAAACTTCTTTCATTATAGGATTTTTTTTCACTAATATTTCCATAACTTCCTCCATTTTTGTTTGTTTTTCTTTTAGTGTTAAGAAATAAAACCAAGCGTATAACTCATCTTTAAGACTAGAATTACTAGCTAAATATTTAGGCAGCTCAAGAAAATGCATCTCAAAGTGATTAGTTAATATATGATTGGTTTCAAGCTCTTTTATCACATAGCAGCTATGCTCTTTATCAATTCCTTTTAACAAATTAAAGTCTAAAATATTAATAACTATAACCTGTTTTAAATCATTATATTTTTCATTGTTTCTTAAATTAGCAAC
>NZ_CASEGO010000122.1 GCF_949287625.1 uncultured Brachyspira sp.
TATACTTTTAGTAGTTTCTTCTATTATTATACCTGCATTTTTTATAGAATCCATAGACTCTTTCATCATATTATTGCCTTCTACAGAATGCGAAGTTGATGATTTTATTGTGGAAGCCATCTCTTCCATAGAAGAAGCTGTTTCTTCAAGACTTGCTGCCTGTGATTCTGTTCTTTTCGATAAGTCAGCATTACCATTAGCAAGTTCCTGTGCCGCATATGTAATCTTTTCAGAAGAAGCATTTACCTGCGAAATAATTTCTGTTAATTTCTTACGCATATTGCCGAATTACAGAATAAGTTTCTGCCAATGAAATTTGACTTATCATTATAGAATCAAATAATTTAGCATAGGCCTGTACTGTATTGTCAAAACCTTCAAATCGGCTTTTGCTTATTCCGATATTGGCAAAATTTACTGCTATTAAAAGAATAATCACTATAAGTCCTACCGATATTAATGATATTATAGCAGGTATCCTGAAAGACAAACTATGTATTTTTTTCATAATAAACTCCAATTATAAATAGAACAATTTTTTAAATTTCAAAAAATATTTAACTATCGATTATATAATATAAATAAATAAAGTATATATATTATTAATGTTTTAATCGTTATTTTTTGAAGTTTTTTTAAAATAAAATGTTTTTTTCATAATAAAAATTAAATTTTTTTTGACACTTTTTTTAAAAGTTTTATATATTATATATATCAATAGAATTGATTTGTATCTAATTTTATAAATTTTTTTCTTCATAATTTACCTTAATAGCGGACATAATTTTATGTCCGCTGATTTTTTAAATACTTTTATTATCACAAAACATAATTTTTTAATATAAAATGAATGAAATAATAATAGAATACAAAAAAATAAAAAATATTTATATAAGGGTTAAAGCAGATTTAAATATATATGTAACTGCTCCAAAAAGAGTTTCAAAAAAATATATATATGAACTTGTAGAAAATAGAAGAGATTGGATCGAAGAAAAAAAGGAAAACATAAATAAGAAAAATTTATATGACATAAGCAAAAAAGAATTAATAAATGGAGATAAAATATACTATCTTGGAAAATGTTATGAATTAAATATATTAAAATCAAAAAAAGAAAACATATTAATAAATGGTAATATTATAAATATGTATGCCAACATAAAAGAAGGGGAAAAGTTCATAGATGCTAATATCAAAAGAAAACATAGACTCCTTGAAACTTGGTATAAAGAAGAGGCATTAAAACTGTTTGATACTCTTTTAAAAAAATATTGCTTAATTATGTCTCTTGAAATAAAAGGCTTTACTATAAAAAAATTGAAAAGCAAATGGGGTTCATGCGACACATTAAAAAAACATATCACAATAAACCTAGAACTTATGAAATACCCAATCATAGTTTCAGAGTATATAGTAATTCATGAATTAGCCCACCTTATAGAAGCAAATCACAGCAAGAAATTCTATGAAATTATAAAAAAATATATGCAGGAATACAAAAAAGTAAAGAAAATACTAAATAGTTTTTTTAATGATTTATAAATTAAAACTATTGAAAAAAATATGATTTATACTATACTTAAAAACACTATTTAAGGTAAACATTAATTTTAACAAGTTTATGAGGTAAGATATAATGGATTATAATGAAAAATTATACAATGTATTTTCAAGCGGAGAGCAAAGAGTAGAATCATGGATGGCAGCAGTATTTTCAAAAGAGTATGATCATAATATTAGTATTGATGAAGTGAGGGAAATACTTTCTGAATCTGATGAGTATATGGTTTTAGAATTTCAAGAGATAGAAAAAAGCAATTTTATAAGAGATAAATCAAAATGGGAGATAGCTGTTAAACTTCAGTATTTGCCTATGGTAATGGACGAAAGTCATCATGATTGCGGCTGCGGGGGGCATTGTGAAGAAGGCGGATGCGGCTGTTCTCATTCCCATGATGATGAAGAAAGTGAAGAAGAGAATAATGATGAGCTTAGCTTTTATATTGCATTGGTTGATGCTTCATCTGTTACAGAAAATGTACCTGAAATATTTTCAGTAAACACTGTGAGAGAAGCCGACTATAACGAAGCATGCGAATGCAAATATGCAGTACATGTATCTACAACATTTGATAATTTCCCTCTCACAGACTATCAAAGACAATTAAAATTATTAGATAGTTTAGTTCCAGAAGCCTCTATATTTTTAGATATGTCATGCTACACTGCTCATTCTGGAGATTGGCTTTCATATACTTCTACCTTTGCATTGCCTGCTTCTTTGGATTATCTTTATACTATACATGCCGTTTATGATGATGATAAAGATCCGAACAAGGTAGAGTATTGGTTTCATACACATGGTCTTTACAGAGTAGGATCTATAGAACTTGAGATAGCAGGAGTTGAAGATTCAAATGCTTCTTATGCGGCACTTTTAAATACCTGTGCTAAAATGTTTATAGAAAGAGGAGTTCCGGATGCAGGTTTTAAATTCAACCCAGCTTATAATGTTTATGTATGCTGGTTTCCTTGGCAGGAGGCATTAAAAAAACTTAATATTGCCGATGATGTTTCTGGAAGTGCAAAAGATAGAAATGACGGAGTGCATAATACTCCTTCTGGTATACTAGTTGCTGTAGACAAAGACGGTAATTATCATTCTCTTGACTATTATAAAAAAGAACTTACTGATAATCCTATGTTTATGATGAGCTATTTTGAAACTTCGCTTATGAGAGAAGCTGCTTTTGAAAAATTAGAATATTTCTTAGAACTGCTAAACAAAAACAAAGGCGATGAAAAAACTTCTTTTTTGGTAAAATTAGGATACGGAGAAACTGAAGAAAATCCTAATGATTTGGAGCATTTATGGTTTGATGTTCATGATTTCACAGACGACGGATATTTTGATGCTACTTTAATTAATGAACCGTACAAAGATTTAGGTATGCATGAGGGTGACAGAGGAATGCATAGTATAGAAAGACTTACCGACTGGACTATATATTCAGAAGATGGCGAATACAATTCAAGAAATATTTATTTATTATTTGAATAAGTATTTTTATTTACAACCTAATTAAATTATAAAAAACAATAGGCTTTAATAGCCTCATTGTTTTTTATAAATATCAATTTTTAAATATATTATTATTTGCAGTAATAATATATATTAAAATTTACTATTATAGTCCTTATAATTTATCATTTTAAACAAAATAGTTACTATTAACTATAGTTTTTTTTGATATTTTATACTACAATTATATCATGAAAATTATACTTTTAACTACATTATTAGGAGCGTCAAGTGAAAAGAGCATATATAAAGAATATAGCATATTATGTGCCTGAAAGAATATTAGACAATAAATATTTTGAAAGTATATTAGATACCAATAATGAATGGATAATAACACGTACTGGTATAGAAACAAGACATATGGCAAGAGCCGATGAAACTATATTTGAAATGGGCTTCAATGCGGTTAAAAACTTAGAAAAAAAAGGTATAGCTTTAAATGAAGTTGATGCTATTTTAGTTCCTACTGTAACAAAAGATTATATATTTCCTTCTATGGCAGGTCAGCTTCAAAATGCGTTAGGGCTTAAACATTGCTTTGCTTTAGATTTATCGGCTGCATGTTCTGGATATATATATTCATTAAATACAGCAGTTGCTTTAATAGAAAGCAGTCAATGCAGAAATGTTCTTATAGTATCTTGTGAAAAATTAACTAAAGATATTAATTGGAAAGACAGAGGTACGGCTATTTTATTCGGAGATGCTGCTACTGCTTCGTTAATAACAGCAAGAGATGATGGAAAAGGAATTATTGGAATGCATATGCAAAGCGACCCTGATATGAGTATACTTTTAAATGGCGGAAGTGTATGCCCTATAAGAGAGGATATAGATGCTCCGGAATTTAAAATATATATGGCTGGTTCTGAAACTTTTAAAAGAGCTGTAACAGAGTTTTCTAACAGCATAGATAAAGTTTTGGCAAGTACTGGAAAACAGATGTCTGATATAAATTTCTTTGTTCCTCATCAAGCAAATTTAAGAATTATGCAGGCTGTTGCTAAAAAAATAGGTCTTCCTATGGAAAAAGTAAGCGTTGTATTAAATAAATTTGGAAACTGTTCTTCTGCAAGTATAGGATTAGCTTTAACTGATGCCTTAGAAAATAATAAAATTAAAGATAATGACTTGGTTCTTCTTACAGGATTCGGAGGCGGTTTCACTTGGGGATCTACTTTAATGATCTGGTAATACATCTATATTTTTGAATAAAATTATCGTTGGGATAGCTTTTAATGCTATCCTTTTTTATTATTTTAAGTTTTTATAGTGTTTAATTTATTGACTTTATATTTTTTTAATGTTAAATTATATTCTATCATTACAAATTTATAAGGATAATACTATGAAAAAATTATACTTTTTCTATCTATTGCGGCTTTGATTTTAAGCTGCAGTTCCAACAAAACAGATAATGCCTCAAAATCATCATCATCTAATACCAATTTTAAAGCAGAGATATCTTTTGACGGTTCATCTTCTTTAGCTCCAGTAATGGCTTCTATAGGAACAAAGTTTATGGAAGAATATGTTACTTGGGATAAAGTATCTCCTAATTTGCCTAATGAAAAAATTTCTATATATGTATCATCAGCAGGTTCCGGAGCTGGAGTAAAAAGTATATTAGATAATACAGCAAGTTTTGGTATGCTTGCAAGACAAATAAGAGACAGTGAAAAATCTCAAATGACAAATTATAAAGAGTTTTTAGTAGCTTCTGATGCTCTTACTGTATCTGTTAATGCTAAAAACCCAATAGTAAAAATTAAAGATAATTTGGATTCAGACACTATTAGAAAAATATTTTCAGGGGAATATAAATATTGGAGCGATGTAGATGCTTCTTTGCCTCAGAAAGAAATAGTAGTAATAATCAGAGATTTAAGCGGCGGTGCTTATGAAGTTTTCCAAGAATCTATAATGGGAGAAACTCAAATATCTCCTAATGCTATACAATCTCCTTCTATGGGAGCATTAGGAACAAAAATAGTAGAAAATGAAAATGCTATAGGTTATGCTTCTTACGGTGTTTATAATCAAAATAAAGATAATCTATTTGCTTTCAAAGTTGACGGAGTAGAACCTACTAAAGAAAATATATTAAACGGACAGTATAAAATACAAAGACCATTAATGTTTATTAAAAATTCAGAACTTTCTGAAAGTGAAAATGCATTTGTTAATTATGTATTCAGCGATATAGGAAAACAAGTAGTAGAAGAAAATGGATATATACCTGTAGAATAAATAATAAAATATACTATATATGTTGGAATACTTTAATACTATAAAAAATAATAATGCTTATCTTAAAGAAGCTATTTTTTCTTTATTTGTAACAATAGTATCTTTTTTATGTATTATTGTTTTGGCTTTTATTATATTTTTTATAGTAAAAGAAAGTATTCCAATATTAAAACATATAGGAATATATAATTTTGTATTTGGAAAAGTATGGCGTCCTTTGGCATTTGGAGTTTCTGAAAGTTATGGTATATTCTACATTATACTTGCTACAATATATACTGCTATGCTTTCAACATTGATAAGTTTATTTATAGGGATAGGATTCAGTATATTTCTAGTATTTATTGCTAATGATTTTGTACGTTCTTTTTCGCTTTCTTTGATGGATTTAATAGTTGCTGTGCCTTCTGTTATATATGGTTTTATAGGTTTAGTTATAATAGTAAAATTTTTCGAGCATGTACTTAATATGTCGGCAGGAGAATCAGTTTTGGCTGCAAGCATACTGCTTTCTTTTATGATACTTCCTTTTATAATTTCAACTGTTACAGAAAGTATGATGACATTAAAAAAATCGTATAATAATGTCTCTATTTCACTTGGTGTAGATAAATGGTATATGGTATTAAAGCTCATTCTTCCAAATTCAAAAAATGCTATTTTAGTTGGATTTATACTTGCTGTGTCAAGAGCTTTAGGAGAAACTATGGCTGTTATGATGGTTATAGGTAATTCTTTGGTTTTTCCAAGACTATTAGGAAAGGCTGAAACTATAGCTTCTTTAATTGCATTAGAAATAGGAATGGCTGAAGTAAAAAGCATGCATTACAGTGCTTTATTTGCAAGCGGTGCTGTACTTATGATAACATTATCTATCATTAATATATCTGTACATTTTTTGAAAAAATATTTACTTAAATTGGAATTATGAAAACTTTAATAAAGATATGGGCTGTAATAAGTTTTGCTGTAATTATATTTGCAGCCGTATTCATATTTATTTTTATATTATACAAAGGAAGAAATGCTCTAAGTTTGGACTTTTTGCTAGGTAAGCCTGAAGGAATTATCTTAGGTAAAGAAGGGGGAATATTTCCAGCTATAGTAGGAAGTTTATATACCTGCTTAATATCTTCTATTATATCATCAGTATTTGCAGTATCATCGGCTGTATATTTAGTATTTTATAATAAAAATAAGTATATCAATTCATGTTTTGATATAGTTTTTCAATGCATAGCTGGAATACCATCTGTTGTTTTAGGCTTATTCGGATATGCAATGCTTGTATTATATTTAGGTCTTGGGAAATCTATATTATCAATGGCTATAACTCAGTCTATTATGATTCTGCCGTTTACAGCAATAAGAATGAAAAAAATATTAAAAGAATTAGACAAAGATATAATAAACAGTTCTTATGCTTTGGGAATAAGTAAATCATATACTATTATACATATAGTATCAAAAGAGATAGGAGTAAAGGCTTTATCCGTAATAATGCTTGCAAATGCTTTTGCAATAGGGGCTGCTGCTCCTTTGATGTTTACTGGTGCTGTTATAAATGCCCCTACTACTTCTTCAATATTCAAACCTTCTATGGTGCTGCCTTATCACTTGTATATACTTCTTACTCAGGGAATATCTGAACAAAATGCTTATGCGACTGCTTTTGTGCTTCTTTCTATAGTTTTATTATTAAACTTTTTTGCTGTATTTTTAAGATTTTTAAGAATTATGATATTAAAAAATAGGTATAAAATATGAATAATGCTATTTTAAAACTAGAAAATATATACGTATATTACGGAGAAAAAAATATACTCAATAATATAAATATAGACTTTGAAAAAAATAAAATCACTTCTATAATAGGTCCAAGCGGATGCGGTAAAAGTACTCTTTTAAAAACTATAAATAAAATAATACTAGAAGAAGATAATGCCATTATAAAAGGCAGTATTTACTTTGATAATAAAAATACTAATGATATACCAGTAGAAATATTAAGAAAAAATATAGGAATGGTATTTCAAACTCCAACCCCTTTTCCTATGACAATTTATAAAAATATTAGTTATGCTTTAAAATATTACGGATTTAATAAAAAAGATATCTCAGAAAAAGTAACTTCGATTTTGAAAATGACTAATCTTTATGATGAAGTAAAAGATAAATTAAATACTTCAGCTTTAAAACTAAGCGGCGGACAAAAACAAAGACTTTGTATAGCAAGAAGTTTGAGCATAGAACCTAATATACTTCTTCTTGATGAACCTTGTTCTTCTTTGGATATTATAAACTCTAACAAAATAGAAGATACATTATTAAGTCTTAGAGATAAATATACCATTATAATAGTTACTCATAATATAGCACAGGCTAGGAGAATATCGGATAATTCAGTATTTATGTATGAAGGTAAAGTTTTAGCAAGCGGTAAAATTGATGATATTTTTAATAATAATGAAAACAAGATAATAAAAAATTATATAAAACTTATGGAGAGTTAGTAGTATATACCTAAACAAATACAGTTTGTCAAAAGTTTAATTTATGGTATAATTAAAATATGGATTTTAATTTAACAGACGAAGAAATAAAATTTTTGAAATCTTTTCATAAAAAAGTTAAAGATAGAAGAATAGCTGACAGAGTAAAGTGTG
>NZ_CASEGO010000123.1 GCF_949287625.1 uncultured Brachyspira sp.
CCGAAATAATATACATATTCTCCATCATGCCAAGCTACATCGCAGTGATTTTGTAATATTTTATACATTTTATAATTATTTCATTTTTCTAAAAAAGTGATAAAAAAATATATTTAATTTATATTCAAAAAAAGCGTCAAAATTTGTCATGTCCATAAATTATAATTAAGTTAAAAATAAATATTAAAAGGATATAATCTTATGGAAGAATTAAACAGACAAAATAAAAAATATATTATACAAGATAAAAACGATTACTATTATAGCAAACATTCATTAAATTATTTTTTAGAAGAACTTGATAAACTTATAGAGAAAAATAATATAGAAATAAAAGAAGAAGATAAACTCATAATAAATGATCATCATAATTGTTCAGTATATACTTTTATAAGAGTATTAGAAAAATATTTAATAAGGATTAACTTTGAACAGTTTGTGCATCCAGACCCAGAAACACAAAAAGACTTATTGGGCTGGGATTATAAATGTTTATTAGAAAAGGATAAATTTCCAGATATTTATGAGAAGTATCATAATGATAAATTTCCTATACTAGATGATGAGTTTTCAGAATTGCATGTGTATGTAGAAGATGATGGAATGTATGAACTATTAATTCCTTCTTGGCATTATGAATATGATGACGGCGAGTACAGAGATTTTATAGAAAAAGAAGATGAAGAAGATTATAAAGAAAATAAAAAAGATAAAAAAGAAATGATTTCTGAAAAGTATAGAAAGAATGGAGTTATATATTTTGAAACTAAAGAATTGGTTGATGAGTTTTTTGAAAGTGGTGAAGCTGATTCAAGAACTTGGTTTAGCGAATGGGGAAGTGAAAATAAGAATGAAGCAATGAAGTATTTTGATGAAAGATGCAGCAAACATTGGGAAGAAGAATACCAAAGAGAATTAGATAAATACAATATCACAGATAAAGATGACTGTATGAAAAGTTATATTATATATGATGAAGAAGATATAGATTATTATTTTGAAAATAGAGATTTATTTTCATTTCCATTTTTTATAACAGGGTACAATGAATTATTTGAGCATTTTTATAAAAAGCTGATGAAAGATAGAGAAGAAGTCAATAATTCTATAAATGATGATATAAAAGAGAAATGCGACAGACTATTATATGATTATATTTTGGGTTATAGTCCTAATCATAGATTTGCTCCTAATAAAGCCATTTATGTATTAAAAGAATATATCAAAGAAAATTACAAAGATAATTCCAAAGAGTATATTGATTTGGCTTTAAGGTACATTATGAATTATACAAGATATTTAGACAGGGATAAACTTATAGAAAGATATTTCAAAGGTGATAAGAGATTTTTATATAAGCTGTAATTATTTATACTGATTTATTATTTAAAAACCTACCGTGAGGCCGTTTTTTGTACCTCTATATAATTAAAAATAATAAAAATATAGGAGCTACACTATGAAAAAATCATATACTTTAGAAGAAATCGAAAATATAATAAACAAAGAGTGTTCTTATGAACCTGATGAATTTGATAATCAATCAGATAATGAAGAAAATGATGAAGATTATCAAAATAATGATGAGAATAATAATGAAAATATAATTGATAAAGTTATAGAAGTATTAAAAGAGTATATTAAAAAAGATAAAAATAATACAAAAGCTTTAACTTTATTAGGAAGAGCATATTATTCTAATAGAGATAATAAAAAAGCAGAAAAGCTATTTAAAAAAGTTTTGTTAATAAACCCTAATGATGATAAAACATTATACTATACAGCAGTCAATTATCTATATAATTTTATAGGAAATGAAAAATATAATGACGCATTAAAACTTATTAAAAAAGCTATAGAATTAAATGAAAATGATTCAGCATATTGGCATCTTTTAGGATATATTAATCGGGAAAATGAAAATTATTATGCGGCAATAGAGTATGCTGAAAAAGCAGTTAAGTTAAATAAAAGCTATGTTGTTGATGATGGTAATTATATGGAATATTATCTTACTGTGATAGGAGAATCATATTTTAAATTGGGTAAATATGATAAAGCAATAGAAGTGTTTAAAGAAATAATAAAACTTCCTCGTCATGATCAAAGCGATTTTATGTATTTAGGATTATCATATTTTGAGAAAAAAGAATATGATAAGGCTATAGAAAATTATGAGAAGGTATTAGAAATTCATCCTTCTTGTGATTATATAGAAAATACCAGTGCAATAAATGCATTAGCTAAATCTTATATGTCTTTAGGAGAGTATCAGAAAGGTATTGATGCATATAAAGAATATATTAAAAAACATGAATGGCGTTGGATAAGATATTTATATAAGAAAGAGATTGAAGACTATAAATATTTAATAGAAGCATTTAATCAGCTTATAGAAGAAGAGCCTAATAATTTTGAATATTATGACGGATTAGAAACTATATATTCTTATGATTTGAATATATGTGATAAAGGAGCTAATGTACTTGAGAAATATTTACTAAATAATACTGATAATATTAACTATCAAGTTTATGAAACTTTGGCTCATTTATATGAAAATATTTACAGATATGATAAAGCTATTGAAATGTATAATAAACTTATAGAAATTAATCATTTTGACAATTATGATTATTGCCGTTTAGCTGATATTTATAAAAAAATTAAAAATTATGATAAGGCTTTGGAGATGTATGAAGAAAATACTTACAGTAATATAATAAAATTATTGGATTTGTATGATAAACTTTCAAAACATGAGAAAAGAAATTTACTTATTGATGATTCTATTAATTATTATACTAATAATAATGATTATAAAAAATTATCTGATTTATATATGCATATAGGCGAAAAATATAAGGCTATTGAATATTATAAAAAATATGTCAATTTAGATTATAATAAAAATGATGGATATAATTTTAAATATATTGCAGAAATTTATGAGAGTTTAGGAGAAAAGGAAAATGCAGAAGAATATTATAAAAAAGCAATAGAGATTTATGAAAATAAAAAAGATAAAAGTTGTTGGACTTTAGAGATTATAGGAGATTTATATAATTCTATAGGTAATAAAAACAAAGCTATTGAAGCATATAAAAAAGCTATAAAAGTTGAAATAAAAAGTGCTAGTCGTATGTACAGAAGAGAAAACAGATGGGAGAGAGAAGATCTTAAAGGTTTTTATTCAAAAGAGATAGCTGATTTATATATAAAAATAGGCAATAAAAATAAGGCATTAAAATCTTATAAACATGCCATTTCATTAGATCCTAATCGTGAAGAGTATTATGTTTCTATTGCTGAAGTTTATGATGGTATGAATGAAAAAGACTTGGCAAAAGAATATTATCAAAAGGTTATAGATATTAATAAAAAATATTTTGAAGATCGTCCATACAGATGCGATATTCTAAAAGATATTGCTGAATTATATTTAAAAATTGATGATAAAGAAAATGCTGAAGAATGCTATAGAAAAATTTTAGAGATTAACCCTTATAATGATGAGGCAGCAGATTATTTAAAAAACTTGAATGATTGATACAAAATATTTTGACAATTATTATTTATATTAGTATAATTATAAACTATATTAAAGTATTACTTATTAATTTTTTAATGAGTAATACTTTATAATATTTATTTTTATTAAAATGATAATAAATAATAGTAAAGGAAATAGTAAAATGGATCAATTTATAGATGTAGTAAACTTTGAAATAGAGGCAGGACATGGAGGAGCAGGCAGTGTAAGTTTTAGACGTGAGGCACATGTACCTATGGGAGGTCCAGACGGAGGCAATGGAGGAGACGGGGGAGATGTTATAGTAAGAGTTGATGCCAGAATAAACAGTTTCGGAAAGATAAAAAGCAGAAAAAGATTCAGAGCAAGAGACGGAGAGCCCGGAAGAGCAAGATTAAGCGATGGTAAAAAAGGCGACGATGTAGTTATAAGAGTGCCTATAGGAACGGTTATCTATGATGAAGATACAAATAATATATTAGCCGATTTACTTGAAGACGGAGAAAGCTATACTGTAGCAAGAGGCGGAAAAGGCGGTAAAGGAAATAAATTTTATGCTACTGCTACAAATCAAGCCCCTGATTATGCACAGCATGGTTTGGACGGTGAAAAACTTAATATAAGGCTTGAAGTGAAATTAATAGCTGATATTGGTCTTGTGGGTATGCCTAATGCTGGTAAATCTAGTTTGCTTGCTAGACTTACAAGAGCCAATCCTAAAATTGCATCATATCCTTTTACTACATTAACTCCTAATCTTGGGGTGTGCTATTTAGATTATGAAAGAAGTTTTGTTATTGCTGATATACCGGGTATTATTGAAGGAGCAAGCGAAGGGGCTGGACTTGGTCTTACTTTTTTAAGGCATATTGAGAGGACTGGGGCTTTATGTTTTGTTATAGATTTAACTGATGAAGATGTAGCAGATACTTATAAAAAATTAAGAAATGAATTAAAACAGTACAGTAAAGAATTAATAAAGAAAAAGTCTATTATAGTACTAAATAAAACAGATATGCTTGAAAAAGATGAGATAAAAGAAAAAGTAAAAGCTATAGAGAAAACCGTAAAAAAAGAGTATAAAAATAATAAAGAAACTCATTATGAAGAGCCAGAAATATTTGCTTTGTCAGTATTTAGTTTAGAAGGTGATATGCTTGATAAGGTAATAAATGCATTTTATAAAGCTAATGAAGAGAGATACGATAATACAGCCAAACAAACAAAAGAGCCTTTGCTTCTTAATCAGAATAAAGATAAATCAAAACTTAAAACAAAAAGAGTATTCGGACCTGTTATGTCAAAGAGACTAGGCAATTCTTTGGGAATAGATGTTATACCTCATAAAACCTGCAGCTATAACTGTATATACTGTCAATTAGGTTCAGAAGAAAATACTAGAACATCTCTTGCCAATTATTATTCTGTAGATGAGATAATTTACGAATTAAAAGAGGCTTTGCTTAATAATAAAAATATTGATTATATAACATTTGCAGGTTCTGGAGAGCCTACTTTATATAAAGATTTAAAAAAACTTATTTATGAAATAAAACAGATAACTGATATTCCAGTATGTATTATAACAAATGGTTCTTTGCTTTATAAACAGGAAATGCGTTCTGATTTGCTTATGGCTGATTTGGTAATACCTTCGCTTGATGCTGGAAATATTGATACTTTTAAGATAATAGATCAGCCTAATAAAGAAATTGATTTTGATAAAATGGTTAGCGGACTAATAGAGTTTAGAAGAGTTTTTAAAGGAGAGTATTGGCTTGAGGTATTTTTACTTAAAGGTATTAATGACAGTAAAGAAGAGCTTGATGATATAATAAAAATAGTAAATAAAATAAAACCAGATAAAGTTCAGCTTGTTACAGCTACTAGAAGAACTGCTAATGAAAAAGCTAAGGCATTGAACGATGAAGAGTTAGAAAAAGTAAAAAAATATTTTAATGCCAACTGCGATATTGAAATAGATGTTCCTAGTGTATCTGACAATGCTAAGGGAAATACTAAAAAAGTTACAGAGGAAGATATAATAAATTTTTTAATAAGACAGCCTGATACGGTTCACATGATAGCAGTAAGTTTTAATGAAGATGAAAAGAGGGTAAGCGAATTATTAAAAAAATTAACAGAAAGCGGAAAGGTAAGAGAGGAGATAGTTAATGGTGTAGTTTCTTATGCTGTTAATATTTGATATAATTTTATAAAATACTATTAATTAAAAAATACGGATTTTATTATGAACTTTTATGATAATACTTATACATCTAAGCGTAATGTAGTTTTTGGAAAGAATATAGTTTCAACAAGCAATGTACTAGCTTCTGAGGCTGGAATAGAGATTATAAAAAAAGGCGGTAATGCAGTAGATGCGGCAATAGCTGCTGCTGCTGCACTTACTGTTGTTGAACCTACTTCAAACGGACTTGGAGGAGATGCTTTTGCAATAATAAATTTTGAAAATAAAATGTACGCTATTAATGGAAGCGGATTTTCTCCGAAGAATTTGAATGTTGATAAAATACTTTCATATAATTTTGATAAAATGCCTTTATACGGAGTTCTTCCAGTAACTGTTGGAGGCATTCCATCAACTTGGGCAGCTCTTATAAAAAAATTCGGTAAATTAAAACTTATTGATGTGCTTGAGCCTGCTATTAGATATGCAAAAGAAGGATATGCTATTGAGCCTCAAGCAGCTCTTGATTGGAAAGAGGCTTATAATATGTATTTGAATGCTTCTGATAATCTAAAAAAAGAAGAGTTTAAATATTGGTTTGATACTTTTACTTTTAATGGAAAAACTCCTGAACTTGGTGAAATAGTAAAACTTCCATATCATGCTAAAACTTTATATGATATAGGAAAAACAGATTCAGAGTGTATTTACAGAGGAGAATATACTGAAAAAATAGATGCATTCATGAAAAAATACGGAGGATATTTATCTAAAGAGGATTTGAATGAATATTATCCAGAGTTTGTTATTCCTATAACTACTAATTATAGAGGATATGATATTTATGAAATTCCTCCAAACGGACATGGTATTACTGTTCTTATGACTTTAAATATATTGTCAAATTTTGATTTTAATAATTTAAGCGAATTAGAAAAAATACATTATCAAATAGAGGCTTTAAAATTAGTTTTTACAGACACAAAAAAATATGTAGCAGATATTAACTATATGCAAACCTCTATTGAAGAAATGCTTTCAAAAGACTATGCCAAAAAAAGAGCTTCACTTATAAATAAAAATAAAGCATTAGAACCTATAAATCATATATTCTCATCAGGCGATACAGTTTATTTAGCTTCTTCTGACAGTTACGGCAATATGGTTTCATATATACAAAGTAATTATACAGCTTTCGGTTCTGGTATAGTAATTCCAGAAACTGGCATAGCTTTGCAAAACAGAGGTGCTAACTTTTCATTAGATCCTAATTCAGATAACTTTATAGCATCTCATAAAAAGCCTTATCATACTATAATACCAGCCTTTATATGCAAAGATTCAAAACCTTATGGGGCATTGGGTGTAATGGGAGCTTTTATGCAGCCTCAGGGACATGTTCAGGTTATAAGTAATTTGATAGATTATGATTTAAATCCTCAGGCGGCATTGGATAAACCCAGATGGCAGTGGGTTGGTGATAAAAATATAGAATTAGAATATAATTTTGATAATTATATCTATAAAGAACTTTCATCACTTGGACATAATATAACAAAGAAAGATTATATCACATACTTCGGATATTTCGGACGCGGACAGATTATATTAAAAAATGATAATGATGTTTATTTTGCAGGCTGTGATGGAAGGACTGATTCGGCTATATCTGTTTGCTAGATTAAATCTAAAAAGTAAAAAAATAACAAGCCTTTAAATAAATTAAAGACTTGCTAAAAGATTTTATATTTTAGGGACATTATTTCTTATCTGGGAAAATTACACCTTTTTTGAGTATAATATTTGCATATATTTCAAGTTCGCTTATAGCAACAATAGCATAAACATTTTTGCATCTGTCATAATATGCAAATCTTTCCAAATATTCGTAGTTTAATTTTTAATGTTTTGCTATTATATACCTAAACAACTATAGTTTGTCAAATTTTAATTGTTTATAAATGTAATTATAATTTATTTATAATATAATATATTTTTATCAATCAACAAAATATGTTTTAGATGTATAGTAAATTATTTATTTGGTATAATAATATGTAATCAGCTGCACGTATCGTTGACATTTGATAAGAATAAACAATACTGTGCGGGAAGGTGCATGCGAAACGTCCCGAACGAAGATGAGGGAGAGCTCTCGGTTGACAAACTTAAAAATTTTTAGTATATACCTAAACAAATATAGTTTGTCAATTTTCAAACAGATGAAAATTCTCTGCTAATGCTATTGATAGT
>NZ_CASEGO010000124.1 GCF_949287625.1 uncultured Brachyspira sp.
TTTCAAATTAAGAAATTAAATAATAAATTTTATATTTAAATTTTTTATTATAAAATATACCTAAACAAATGTGATTTGTCAAAAAATAAATTTTTTAAATTTTAGTATTTTCGGGGACTGCCATGCGAAGCACACACTTGTGACACACCATAACTTCTTTTGTGATGCTGTCCCCCTGCTCTGCGTTCCGATAAAGTATGAATGTAGGCAGCAAAATTCTGTATTATACTAAATTTAGCAATTTATCATACATATAATATATAATTAGTGCGATTTGATAATAATTTTAATACTTGCACTTTCGCGAAGCATGCCGACGAAGTCCGCCTGTGGTGTTGGCAGCAACTTTTGGCGAATCCCACAGAGCTAAAGCGAGAAAAAGTTGAATAAAAGAATTGACAAACTTAAAAATTTTTAGTATATAATAGTTTGTTTATAATAAAAAATTCTAAATTAAGAGGCATTTCCATGAATGATAAAGTAAGCCTAAATATAAAAATAAGTTTATTCATTATAATACCTATTATAACAATAATACTGATATTCGGTATTATAAATACAATTAATACATACAATCTAATGAAAAAAATGTCATTGTTTACAATATCTCAAATGTCCCAAAAAGAAGTATTTGAAATAGAATCTATAATTGATGTAGAATTAAACTACCTCAATAACATAAAATATACAGTAGAAAACATGTATAATTATAATATAAGAAATAGAGAAATATATGAAGATCTAATGAAAAGATTTGCAAATGATATGAGTACTAATGCAGTTTCTGTATCATTAATATTTTTAACTAATGCTATTGATAATGACAACATCTATATTAATAATCCTCTTTATAAAAATATTGACGGAAGATTAGGAATATATTTGCTTAAAGATACAAATAATAATATACATAGAATTAGTATGAAAGAAGCGGATTTGCAATACAGCTATTTAGATACTACTATAAAAAGCAAAGAACCTCATATTACGCCTCTAAACTATTATCCAGTACAAGGAAAATACAGACCTATGTATACGTACTCAATACCTATATTTTCCAAAGATAATGAAATAATTGCTGTATCTTCTCTAAATTTATCATTAGATAATATATTATTTTATGAAGATACTAACGGATTTACAATTTCATTATTTAATGAAAAAGGGAATATTATTTACTGCACTACAGACAAATACCGTATAGGAGAAAATATTACTAACTCGTCTGATATATACAGCTACAATGATCTATTAGAAACTATATATTCAAATAATACTATATTTAAAGAATCATATAATAAAAAAACATCAAGTAAATATTTTTATATTTTTAAGCCTATACATATGTTTGATGATGTGTATTGGGCAATAGAATTAGCGGTGTCTGCAAAAGCAGAATTTTTCAGTAATTATAAAATTATAATAATGATGTGGACTATAATATCATCAATAATTATATTAATAGTAATTATAGTACCGTCAATTATTAATAAAAGAGTATTACCCGTAATGAATAATTTAAATGATAATATCACTAAAATAAAAGAAGGTGATATATCTTGGAGTGTTTCTGAAGATTATTTGAAATTAAATGATGAAATTGGAGATATGAGCAGAGGAATTAATAATACGGTAGAATACTTAAATGATTTGGTTACTGCTGTAAAAGGGAAAGTTGATAAAATATCTGAAAATTCTAGTGATATATCTGAATTTGTAGATAAAATTAATGATAAAGAAAATAAAACATTAAAAAATCAAAATTATCAATTTGTAAATCAGGTTACAGAAACTTCAAAATCTCTTTTAGAAGAATCTAAAGAGCTTCAAAAGATAATAGAATATTTCAAACTTAGAGAATAATAAGAAATTAAAATATGCAAAAATATTATTTGACATTATACTATATAAAATATATACTACAAATTATATTAAAATATAATTTAGGCAGTAAAATGTTTAGTAATAATTACCGTATTTTATTTATAGTATTGCTATCTCTAATTATTAATGTATCTTGTTCGAAAATAGAAGAAACTGTATCTCAAAATCAATCCTCAAAATATTTTGCTTTACAGATAAATATAGGTTCAGAACCATATACTATAGACCCAAGTGTTAATATAACATCGGATACTTTAATATATTTAAGACATATATTTGAAGGATTAGTTACAAAAGATAAAGATGGAAAAATAATACCAGCTGTAGCTAAAACATGGTCTGTAAGCAGCGACGGATTAGTATATACATTTCATCTTAGGGATAATGCATATTGGAGTGACGGAAGAGGAGTAGTAGCTCAGGACTTTGTATATTCATTTAGAAGATTATTTGATCCAAATACTAAAAGTAAATTTGCTTATCAATATGATATAATAAAAAATGCAAAAGATATTAATATGGGAAAAATAGAACCTAAATATCTTGGTGTAGAAGCTATTGATGATTATACTTTAGAAATTATGTTAGAGATGCCATTAACATACTTCTTAGAAATTTTAGCCTACCCTACTTTTTATCCATTAAGAGAAGATATAATTAAAACATACGGAGAAAAATGGACTGAAAGCCCTCAAACATTTATAGGAAACGGACCTTTTAAAATTGTTGAAAGAAAATTTAATGAATATATTATTATGGAAAAAAATGAATTATATTGGAATGCTAAAGAAGTAATACCAAGCAGATTAGAATTCATACTTAGAAATGATAATGAATATTCTCTCAACTCTGTAGAAAGCGGACTTCTTCATTTTTCTAGGAACTTCCCAAGAGAATATATTTCTTCGCTAGAAAAAGCAGGATATATAAAAAATGTACCTAGAATATCCTCATATTTTTATTTTATTAATACAACCAATAAAACATTATCAGATTCAAATGTAAGAAAAGCATTATCTCTTGCCATAGACAGAAATTATATAGTTGAAAATATTACAAAAGGCGGTGAAAGACCAGCTGCTGCTTTAGTGCCTTACGGAGTACCTGGATTTTTTGGAGATTTTAGAGAAAACGGCGGAGACTATATTGATATTACAAAAGATAATTATAAAAATAATATCAAAGAAGCAAAAAAACTTATGATGCTTGCAGGATATCCTAATGGTAATAACTTTCCAACTTTAACATTTAAGACAACTCATGGTGTACATGCTTATATATTTGAGGCTATTCAGAAAATGTGGAAAGAAAATCTTGGTATTGATGTAGTCATAGAAGAGCTTGAATGGTCAGATTTACTAAAACAAAGATTCGATAAAAATATTGAGATTGCCAGCGGAGGCTGGAACGGAGATTTTAATGATCCTATTAATTTCTTATCAATATTTTTAAGCACATCGCCTAATAATAACAGCGTTTACAGTAATACAAGATATGATGATCTTATCAAAACTGCAAGTCTTATAGAAGATACTTCTCATAGAATGATGACTATGCATAAGGCTGAAGAGATGTTAATATCAGATACGGCAATAATACCTATTTATTTTTATAATGAACCTCTTTTAGTTTCGCCAAAACTTAAAGGTGTAGAATATGATTCTATGGGACAATATAATTTCTCTAAAGCATATTTGTTAGAATAAAATAAATTGACTTTAACATATACAAAGCATATAATACTGTCTAAAATAATACCTTATAAAGTATTTTTTAATAAAAATTGGGAGAACAAAAATGAAAAAAATAAATGTCTTATTTATTTTTATAATCTTTTTATTTGTATTATCCTGTTCAAATACGAATAAAAAAGATGAGGGAATATCAATATACATAAATACTGGTCCAGAACCAAATACTATAGACCCTAGTATTAACGTTACATCAGATGCTGTATTTTATTTAATTCATACATTTGAAGGATTGGTTGAAAAAGATATGAACGGCAAATTATCACCTGCCGCAGCAGAAAGCTGGGAAATAAGCGATGACGGACTCACATACACTTTCAAATTAAGAACGAATGCTAAATGGACTGATGGAAAGCCTGTTACTGCAAATGATTTTGTATATTCTTGGCAGAGAGTTGTTGATCCTGCCACTGGAAGCCAATACGGATATCAGCATGAACCAGTAAAAAATGCAAAAGCAATTACTGCAGGTGAAATGCCGAAAGAAAGTTTAGGTATAAAAGCAATAGATGATTATACTTTAGAGGTAACTTTAGAAGCCCCTACTGCATACTTCTTAGAGCTTTTAAGTTTCCCTACTTTTTATCCATTAAGAAAAGATATAATAGAACAATACGGAGATAAATGGACATTAAATGCTGATACATATGTAGGAAATGGTGCTTTTAAACTCATTGAAAGAAACAGAGATGAAAGCCTTGTAATGGTAAAAAATACCAATTATTGGAATATAGAAAATATAGTTCCTGATAAAATTACATTTGTACTTATGGAAAATGAAACGGCTTCTGTAGCTGGAGTTAAGGCTGGTACTTTGCATTTTGCAAGATCCTTCCCTAGACAGGATATACAAACCCTTCAAAAAGAAGGACTTATAGTAATAAAGCCTAAAATATCATCATACTACTACTGTCTAAACTTAACTAATGATATATTAAAAGATGTAAGAGTAAGAAGAGCATTATCTCTTGCTATAGACAGAAACTATATAGTAGAACAGGTAACAAGAGGCGGAGAAAAACCTGCAGGTGCTTTAGTTCCATATGGAATATCTGACTATGAAGGAGATTTCAGAGAAAACGGCGGAGAATATATTGATGTAACTAAAGAAGGATATGCTAAAAATGTAGAAGAAGCTAAAAGATTAATGGCTGAGGCTGGATATCCTAATGGTGAAGGTTTTCCAGTTATGGAGTTTAAGGCTGATCCCGGTATACATGTAAAAATATTTGAAGCTGTTCAGCAGATGTGGAAAGAAAATTTAGGTATTGATGTTACTTTAACTCAGGAAGAATGGGCTGTATTTTTGCAGACCAGATATGACAGAAATATCACAATGGCTAGAGGAGGCTGGAACGGAGATTTTGATGATCCTGTAAACTTCATGACTTTGTGTGTAAGCTATTCTCCAAACAATTATAGCGTTTACAGTAATAAAGCCTATGATGATATGATTAATCAAGTTATGCTTTCAGGGGATCAAAAGTTTAGAATGGAAACTATGCATAAAGCAGAAGATTTATTAATGAAAGAAGAAGCTATAATACCTATATACTATTATACAGAACCTCTTTTAGTATCGCCTAAACTTAAAGATGTTTATTATGATTCATTAGGGTTTCATAAATTTCATAGATGTTATTTAGAATAGAATAAAAACTTATTATAAAAAATAAAGGCTTGAACTTAAATTAATAAAAAGTTCAAGCCTTTTTTATTAAGATATATGTATTAATTATTATTAACAGGCTTTTTGATAAATCCTAGTATCACTGCTGTTATAACAGAACCTACTACTATAGCAAGAAGATACAAAGGAGGATTATTAACTATAGGAAGTACAAATATTCCGCCATGAGGAGCTCTTAATTGTATACGGAAAGCCATAGTTAAAGCTCCAGCAATAGCAGCACCAATCATACAAGAAGGAATAACCCTTATAGGATCAGAAGCAGCAAATGGTATAGCTCCTTCAGTGATGAATGAAAGTCCCATAACATAACAAGTTTTACCAGCATCTTTTTCATCGGCAGTGAATTTATTTCTAAATATTGTAGTAGCTAATGCTATACCCAAAGGCGGAACCATACCCCCAGCCATAACAGCAGCATGAGGAGCATAATCACCTGAAGCTATCATTGCTATACCAAATGTGAAAGCAGCTTTATTGATAGGTCCTCCCATATCAGTAGACATCATAGCACCAAGCAAAGCACCTAATAATATTAAGTTTCCAGTACCCATATTTTTTAAGAAATTAGAAAGCCCAGTATTTATTGCAGCTATTGGATCAACTATGAATAAATACATTACAGCACCTGTAAAAAATATTCCAAATAAAGGATATAGTAAAACAGGTTTAATTCCGTCCAAACTTTCAGGCAATTTAGAAAATACTTTTTTTAATAATAGAGTAATATATCCGCCCAAAAAACCGCCTATAAGTCCGCCTAAAAATCCGCCGCCGCTGTTTAGTGATATAAGTCCTCCAACCATAGCAGGAGCAAATCCAGGTCTGTCAGCAATACTCATACCGATAAATGCAGCCATTACAGGCACCATCAAGAAGAAAGCATTACCGCCTCCTATATCATTTAAAAGTTTTGCAAATGCATTATATGAAGGGTCATTGGGATTGCTCGCATTGATACCAAACATAAATGAAAATGCTATAAGTATACCTCCGCCTACAACAAATGGAAGCATATTTGATACCCCAGACATTAAATGCTTGTATACTCCAGTCTTAGGCTTTTTAGCAAATCTGTCTGAAGAGCCGCCTTCAGAATTAATCTGATATATAGGAGCTGTTTGATTTAAAGCATTTTTTATTAACTGCTCTGGATTTTTTATAGCCTCTTTAACTCCTACTATATCAACATTCTTTCCAGCAAATCTGTCCATAGCAACATTTTTGTCCGCTGCTACTATTATACCTTTGGCATTTTTTATCTCATCTTTTGTAAGCTCATTTTTTACACCGCTTGAACCGTTGGTTTCTACTTTTATAGTTATACCAAGTTCTTTACCTTTTTTAAGCAAAGCATCAGCAGCCATATAAGTATGTGCTATTCCAGTAGGACAAGCTGTTACGGCAAGTACCTGATATGAATCGTTATTATTATTACTGCTTTCCTGATTTAAAGATGAGTTTTCATTATCTTTTTCAGCATTTTTCATTAGTATATCAAGTACTTCTTCTTTGCTTTTTGCATTTAATAATGCTTCTCTTATATCATCTTCAAGAAGAAGAGTAGTTATTTTGGATAATAATTCTATATGAGAGTCATTAGAGTTTTCCGGAGCTGCTATCATAAAAAATAAATGCGAAGGCTTACCGTCTAATGATTCGTAATCAACACCTTGTTTAGAAATACCTATAGCTACAGTAGGAATCTTTACGGCTTTAGTTTTACCATGCGGTATTGCTATACCCTCCTCCATACCTGTAGAGCTTTGAGATTCTCTTTTTAATATTTCTTTTTTATACTCTTCCCTATCATTTAATTTGCCGTTTTTATAGAGAAGATCAACCATTTCATCTATAATTTCTGATTTGGTTTTTCCTTTTAAATCAATATCTATACAATCTAAAGTTATAACATCTTTTAACATTGTTAGCCTCCGTATATATAAAATTAATTAACTTTTTTTATTTCTGTATTTTCTAAAAATTTTTTCATACTCTCAAATGTAGTAAGTCCTTCAGAGCATGCTGTAGAACTTCCGCTTGCTATAGCATATTTATAAGAATCAATTATATTTAAATTATTGCTTAATCCATAAACTATACCAGCCACCATAGAATCTCCGGCACCTACTGAACTTATTAATTTTCCGTCTGGAGCATTTCCTAAATAAGCTTCATCTTTTGTTACTAAAATAGATCCGTCTTTTCCTAAAGATACTATTACATTCTCACTTCCCTCTTTTATTAACTCTCTAGCATATTTTATTATATCTTCTGTTTTTTCTATTTCTATTTTAAAATATTCGCTTAATTCTTTTTTATTTGGTTTTGTAAGAAATACTTTTTCTTTTAATCCTACTTTGAATGCCTCATCTCTTGCATCTAGTATTACTTTTATATTTTTATTTGCTATTGATATAATGTCTTTATATATACTGAAAATTTTTAAGTTTGTCAATTTTTTAATTTATGGTATAATCAAAATATGGATTTTAATTTAACAGACGAAGAAATAAAATTTTTGAAA
>NZ_CASEGO010000125.1 GCF_949287625.1 uncultured Brachyspira sp.
ATTGTAGGTGATGTCATTCCTTCTGACACTTTCTCTACAGTTACTAATACAACACGCTCTTTACTTGGTGAGCCTGCCTGTTTATTTTGTGCTGATACTGTAATAGGAATAATACATAAAAATACTAATAATAAGATTAATGAGCTGCGAAACATATATCCACCAAACACTTAGTATCCTGTTATACTACACTACTATTTGTAAAAAGAAAACAAAAAAATATAATAGTTGCTATATTTATAAAATTTTATATAATATTTGTTTAATAAATTTTATAAGAGAAAACGACATGGGCAATAAAATTCTTAAAACATATATTCAAATTATAACATTTCTTATTTATCTATTAGTTATTTTTGGACTGTGCAGAATAGGTTTTATTATAAACTCTGGTATCTTAAATTCTGCTATTAATGGAGCAGACAGCTCTGCTTCACTGCCATTTTTAGATATAATGCAGACACTTTTTTCAGGTCTTAGATATGACGGCAGACTTGCTGCCCCTGCTGCTTTTATTTTTGCTGTATTATATATTGCATTTTCATTTATAAAAAAAGCACAGAAACCTGTTATTATTGTTTTTACATCTATAATATCATATATCGTAATAATTGCATCATTTGTAAATGATACTTATTTCAGCATTTTTAATGATACTTTTAATATTATACTGCTTGGTGTTATATATGATGACCAGTCTGCAATATTCCATACAGCAGTTAACAGCGACTATAATGCTCTGCCGAAAATTTTAGCATCTATTATTTTAACTGCCGTAGCTGTATATATTTATAATAAAATATATAAAAAAATTGAAAATATTAGTAAATCTGTTTCTATAAAACAGGCTGTACCATTAGGTATTTTATTACTTTATGTTTTAATACTTACTACATCTTCCACATTTAATCTGCAGGGTGGAGATTTAAGCTATATTGTAAAACTTCCAGAAAATGCTTTCCTTAAAAAAGCAGCTCCCGGAGCTCTGCATGATTTAGACAGAGTATATAGAGCCTATAAAGATATTAAAGGCGAAAGTTTTGAAAAATATGCAGGCGGTAAAACTATTCAGCAGGTTATGCAGATATATTTTGGTGATAGATATACAAATCAAGATAATATCAGCAGTTTAATGGAACAGGAAGTTTTAAGTAACGGCAAAAGTAATGCTAAACATATATTTTTAATAATTATGGAATCTCTTTCTGATTATCACTTATCTGAAGAATTTAAACAGGCAGGCATGGGTAATGATTTAATGGAGCTTGCAGATTCTGAAAACGGCTTAAAAGTACCTGTATTTATACAAAACGGATACGGCACTATAGAAACTATGGATATGATGATTACAGGACTTTACGGCACATATTTCCCTATAAGTGAAATGACTGGTAAAATACCGTGCTTTGATTCATCTACTGGTAAAATATTTAAAGATTTAGGGTATGATACAAACTTTTATTATTTTGGAAGCTCTGCATGGCGTAAAATAGGCACTTATACTGCCGCTCAAGGCTTTAATAAAAGCTATGGTATGGAAAATATACATAATAAGCAAAAAAGCACATGGGGAATATACGATAATGAAGGCTTTGACTTTATACTTGAAAGTATTGATAAAAACCATAATAAGCCTACATTTAATATGATACTTTCTGCATCTAACCACCCGCCTTACGATATAGATACTAAAAAATACTATAATATTGATACAGAAAAAATTAGAAACTTCCTTGATACAAACTACCCAAAAGATAAAAGATTTCCAGGAATAACACCAGAAATTTTAACAGTAACAGAGTATTCTATTAAAAGTGTTGCTGATTTTATTAAAGAAACTTATGCAAAATATCCTGACAGCATTTTCTTTGTTACAGGCGACCATTTTGACAGAAGCTATCCTAACCCTAATAGAAAAATATTTACTTCCACATCTATTCCGTTAATAATATACGGCAGTGGAGTTAGTGAATATAAGCTGAAATATAGTGCAGGAAGCCATAAAGATATTGTACCTACTATTGTAGATATGACAGCTCATAAAGGATTTAAATTTCACTCTTTTGGTCAAAGCCTTGTAACAGATAATAAAAATGAAAAAACAGATAAAGAAAGAATTGCTGTTGGTGCTCAATCCATAGCAAATGGCAGATACTGCTTTAACGGCAGCCTTGAATATTTTGACGGCGAAGAAAAAAATGAAAATGATTTAAATACTGCTAAATTATTCTGGGATAAAAAGAAAGCCGGCGAAGCATTAAGCTGGTATATAGTAAATAAAGGATATAATATACCTAAATAATATCAATATTTTATTTAAATTATACAGAATATGACACAATTTGTCAAAGAAATATAAACATTGAAAATATGTAACAGGGAGATATTTAATATCCCCCTATATTTTTTTACATTCTTCTAAATATTCTTCTATCTGTGCAAGTAAAACTGGGGAAAGCTCTATTTTGCTGGAATATGTATATTTAAATTCTTCTGTATCTTTATTATTTTTTACAGGTATATTATCATATATTTCTTTTACATCTTTCATAGATGATATGCCTAAGCCAGCTAATGCAGGGCTTAAGGATAATAAACCTAATGTTTTTAATGCACTGCGTTTTTTAAGTAATTTATTTTGCCTTATTAAATATTTCATTTTCCGTACCGCCTTATTAATACCAGTCTGGGTGTTTTTTATATACACTTGCTGGGTATATATATGGTCTGCCACTTGGATAATATAATGGGTTTTGCTCTAATTCTCTTAATTTAATAGAGTTTAGATAGCCTATGAATTCATCTGAGCCTTTTGGAAAATCCATTATCATATTTCTACGCTCATCGGTTGGTCCTTTTCTATTAATATACTCTTTATTTTTATTTAGAATATATTCACCCCAGCCGCCGCCTAAAAATGAGCCATTAAATTCTGTATCTTCTTTATGTAATAGTTCTCTAAATACTAAAATATCAGCTTCTGTTGCTGTTTTATCTAATGGATGTTTACTATGTGGATTGCGTTTTAACATTTGGTCTATAAACATAGTATTACCATGTGGAGAATGGATAACTGGTTTTGGTGGAAAGATAGTATCCAGCTCTGGTATTAAAGTGCCTTCAAATACTCCAGTTTCTTCCCCATAAAACTGGTTATATATTTTTCTTCTATATAGTTCTTCATTATCAGGCATATATATAGCACCATTTGGATGACCGTCTAATATTTGGTTTTTATAAACAGATAGAAAGTTACCAGTTTCTCCAAAAGTTAAGCAGTCCATAGCATAGTTACTGCCCCACATAGCAGCAAGGCGCACTATAGCTAAATTCCTTGGGCTTGCATATTCCATAACATCAGTATTAAAATTTATAATAAATTCATCAAAGCATTTATAATCAAGGCTTGATATCATAGCACATAATACCCACTCTAAATCTGCACCTTCATGGGCTAATCGCATATAAGCATCGTAAGAGCCCATATTAGCTGCTCGCATTAAGTGAGTAACATATTCTTTTCTAAAACGGCTGTCAAAACGGTGGCGGGAAAAGTGTTTTAAATAATGGTAATATACTTCTGCCTGTAAATATGGACCTGTTGGAAGACCTTTCTTTTCAAGCTCTCTACCAGCTAACTCTATTTGACGCAGTGTATCTTTCATATCTTTTAAGGCTTTATTATAATCACCATAAGTGGTCTGTTTTAATAATTTAGCCATATTATTAGGGTATAAATCTACTGCATAAGTATTTATATAATCAAAATATAACATACGGTATGGTGATTGTTCTAACCTATGTAAGCTTATTTTGCATATTAAATATGTAGCTACATAGTTTCCTTTAAATGCAGCTTTTTGAAGTAATGGAAAGGCTTTATCATATTCTTTATTATTAAAATATTCTAACCCATCTTTAAATAAAGCTTTGCTTTCAGCATCATGGGGCATATTAGGGTAGTTTATCATTTCTTTTTCATATTTTAAGTGTGGTATATATACACTTTTAAGCTCGCTTTTCTTTAATATCATTGCTCGCTTTTCTTTTATATCTGATAATGAGTTAAATTTATCCAGCTCTTCCTTTTCCCACCTTATACCTATTGGTGCCTGCCGTATTCTTTCTCTGTATTCTATTAAGTGTTTTTTTTCTATATCATAAGGAAGCACTTTATATAAATAATATGACCTTATGCTGTTTTTGGGGTATTCCTTTACAATATGCTGAAACTCTGCATCTACTTCCTTTTTTTCTGGCAGGTAAGGTTTAAGACCTTGAAGACGCCATAATTCTTGAAATGTATCAGAAAATAAAAAATTTTGCTCTGATACTATTCTATTCCAACTAAATATCATATATTATCCCTCTATAATGTTTTGTGGTAATACCCATAATGTGATAATACCTATAAATGGCTGCTGATTAACTGATATTTGTTTTTTTAGATATTCATCTTTAAATTTTTTATCATCTACCTGCATATAAGCACTTCTTAAGTTTTGGCGGGCTATTTCATGCAGGCTTTCTGTAAAAGATGAATTTCTTTTCTGTATTACTTTACTATCAGTTTGGACAGCTTTTATTTTCTTTGGAACTAAATCAAAATCCGGCTTATAGCCTTCTGCAAAACATACTGCCTGATAAAAGCTTTTTGCAACAGTAGTGGCAGGGGTATCTATAGATTCGTCACTTTCCTGATTATTACCATTTATTTCTATATCGTTGTTATCTGAAATATTTGAAAGTTTTTCATCTTTTAAGCCAAGCATATTTTTAATAGTTTCTATATTTATGTTTAAAGGTTCATCTTTTTTTTGGTTTTTATGCTCTTTTGCAATATAGTCCCATGCTTTTGATGCACCTGCACCATGAATACTGCTACCATTATATTTATCTTTATATTCTTTTAGTAATACATTATCTAAATCTGTAACATTTATACCTGTAAGATATGTTTTTATTCTTTCTTTAAAGATAAATTTTGCTGTATCTGCATCATTAATATTCGCATATAAACTATATGAATTAATTAATGAGTTAATATCCATATTTTTATCGCCAAATAATACAGCCTTATTATCAAATATACTAAAATTATTTACTATGTCAATAGGCATACATACTGTATGCTGATTTATTACTGTATGCGGTGGTAAAAATTTATCATCTAAATGCATATAGTTATATAAGTTTATATATTTTTTAAGTTTTTCTTTATCTGGTATATCATATATCCATTGCAGCACTTCATCCAGCAAAGCTCCAAAAAGATAATTACCAATAGTTTTTGCTCCCTTTTTTGCTCCAGAAGATAAACCTTTTAAGTCAATTTCTTCATTTATTTCATTAATTGAATCTATATTTAAAAATATTTCATTAGCAATATCTTTACTTTCTACAGTAATATTTGTTTCCTGTTCTGAGATAACATCATGATGGTTAATATATTCTGGCTTAAACTTAAAGTGGTCAAGAATAAATTCGTAAAGATATATTAAAGTTGATTGAAATGTTTGAGAATCTGCTGTATCTCTTATATTTTTATAATTAATAGTTATAATATTTAACACATATTCTTTACATTCATTATATCTATTTTCATCTACTAAATCACTTGGTGTGTGTTTCTTAAAAACTTCATAAGTCATATATGTTTTTATGATATTATATAATTCAAGAGTAAATGATGATTTTACATGGACACCTTGTTGGTTTAAAAAATTATATATTATACCATATTCAAAAGTATCTTCTAAATTATTTTCTTTAATTATATCATAATGTAAGAATTTTATATTGCTGCTAGTTATATCAGTATAAAACAATATACTAAATACAATATTTTTTAGTATGATTAGTGATAAATCAAATATTTTTTCACTTATTTTAATAAAAATAATATCATTATAACTTAGTTTATCATGATTTAACTTAATATTTGCAATAGTTTTATTTCTATATGTGATAAAATCGTATGTACTTATATATAAATTATTAAAATATTCATAATATTTATCATAAATATTAAAATTTATAAGAATAAAAGGGTACATAATTTTTTTGTAATTTTTAAATTCCATTCTATGCTGTTGATTTATTTCTGTAATTTTTCCAAATTCTTTTTCACAATTACCAATTATAGTATCTAGGAACTCTTGTATCTGGTCTTTTATAAAACCTTTATAATCTTCATACATATCATATTCATCAAGCTGCTCATTTGTATAAAAATAACTAATAGATTGATATGCAGTCATTGTTAGATTAAATAAATTATTTAAATGGGTATTTAACTCATCATCTAATAAAGTATAATTTTTAATATAAATTATTGTATCGCTATAATATGCAAAATAATTAATTATATGTTTTTTAATAAATGGGATTTTCTTGTTATATTCTAAATGATTTTGCCAACGTAAAAAGTCAAAATTTTCAAATTCTAATGTTACCAACCTATCTTCTATATATCTTATCTTCCAGCTTTCTACTTTATTTTTCATACTATTAAATAGTGCAACATATTCATTATATATTTTTTCTATATTTGATAAAATATTATCAATATAGTTAGTTTTTTCTGCATATTTAAAACATGAAAAAAACATAGGATAAATTTTTGATGTTTCTTCCTGCACTTTATTTATCATTAAATCATAATCTGCATAATCATGCATGCCATAGTTTCTTTTATAATCTTCTGCACCTGCTCCAAAACTAATATGATATATTGGATTTACTTTTAATTTATTTGTTAATTCCTGCTTTACTGAAGGACTTTTACCAGATAAAAGAGAATTTGTAAAAATAATAACATTGCAGTAGTTTGTAATATTTTTATTCATATTACTGTCTATTTTATTACTTAAATAATAACTTAAAAGCGGGGTAGTATATAATGGTGTTTCTATATATAATATTTTATAAAGATTATTTATACTGTCATTAAATATTTTGTCTTTTTTATCTTGATAAATCTCTATAAATCTATCATGTATTTGTTTTAAGTTTTTACCAGTATTTTCATTTTCTATATATATTTCATTAAAAACTGATGAAAAAGTGCTGTCTTTTTGAATATCTTCATTATATTTGTAGTTTATATTATATGTTGGCATGTCATTATTTTTATATATATTTAATGGATTATATGAGCTGTATATAGATATAGAATTTTCTGTATATACATAATTGCCTCTGATTTTATATTCATATTCCATTAAAGGCTTTATACTGTTACCAAAAGACTGCAGTAATACTGTAAAATATAAATCTGATAATAAATTATGGGTCTAGACTAGTATCTTTTATTTTTCAAAAAAAATTTTTTCTATGAGATTATAGAAATTATCATGTCTATAATTAAATCTAACCTCACTTTCTTTT
>NZ_CASEGO010000126.1 GCF_949287625.1 uncultured Brachyspira sp.
TAAAAGAATACATTCTACTTTAAATTATGATACTCCTATGCTATACTTTAAGAAATTAAGGAATACTTAAATGCAATATGTATGGAACCCGTGCAATTTATAATATTTTTTGTTTAAGTACCATAGATATTCTTTTTAAGTTTAAAAAATCAGGTATCACTCCATAATTTAAATTAGTATAAACGAACTAAAAAGAATACCTATGAAACAATATAATACAAATCAGAAAAAAAAGATAGTATTAATTATTAATAAAGCTGAAAATAAAAGAGTGCAGGATCTCAAATTTAATATTAATATTCGAACTTATTATTGGAAGAAGAAATTTGAGAAAACAGGTTATTAAGAAAATAAGAGTAGTAAACTAAAATATAGTCCTAATAAGGTTAAAAAGAAAATATTAAAATATGTACTTAAGCTATTGAAACTATATTAAAAAAATATCATTTGTATAAAATAATAATGAAAAACATAGAGATAAGCATGATTTTTATATCATTGGAATTACAAACGCATACATTCTGCTTTAAATTATTACACACTGTTTGCTTACTTTAAGAAATTAAGTAATACTTAAATGAAATATGTCTCTCTCATTCAAAAAAATTATACAATTATATCAATTTAATATATAATATCGCCATATTACAATTAAATAAAATTAGGACATATTTTATGAAAGAGATAAAAATAACAGATATAGAAAATATCAAAATAGGCAATGCTCAAAATAAAGAAGCTGCAACAGGATGCACAGTTATAATATGCGAGCGAGGTGCTGCTACTGGACTAGATGTTAGGGGAGGAGGTCCTGCTTCAAGAGAAAGCGAACTTACAAAACCTTTTGCTTCTACAGAAATCATACATGCTGTACTTTTAAGCGGAGGAAGTGCTTTCGGACTTGATGCTTCTGGAGGCGTTATGAAGTATTTGGAAGAGAGAAATATAGGTTTTGATGTAGGAGTTACAAAGGTTCCTTTGGTTTGTCAGTCATGTATATTTGATTTGCGTGTTGGAGATTATAGAGTGCGTCCTGATATTAATATGGCTTATGAGGCTTGCATTAATTCTGAAAGTAATAATCCTAAAATGGGTAATTACGGAGCAGGTACTGGTGCTAGTGTTGGAAAAATACTAGGTGCTGATTATGCTATGAAGTCTGGGCTTGGTTTTTATGCTGTTCAAGTTGATGATGTTAAGGTAGGAGCAATAGTTTCAGTTAATGCTTTTGGCGATATTTATGATTATGACAGCGGTAAAATGATTGCTGGGCTTCTTAATGAAAACAAAGACGGATTTAGAAGTTCTGAAGAAGAGCTTATAAAAATAACACAGAATAATAATTTATCTTTCACTTCTAAAAATAATATAGTTACAAATACTACGATAGGAGCTGTAATTACCAATGCTAAGTTTACAAAGTCTCAAATGGGAAAAATAGCTTCTATGGCACATAACGGCTTTGCTAGGGCTATAAAACCAGTTCACACTACAGTAGACGGTGATAGTATTTATGCTATGAGTGTCGGAGATATTAATGCTAGTTTAGATTCAGTGGGAACTATTGCTGCAATAGTTATGGGAAGGGCTATTAATAATGCTGTAAAAAGTGCTGAGGCTTCTTATGGTTTTAAATCTTATAGTGATATAATAAAAAATTAAAAGATTAATTTAAACATTTTATTAAAAACAAACTAGAAGTGCTTATTAAATTAGTGCTTCTAGTTTTTTAATTTTGTTTAATAAAGAAATAGATTTGGGGGTGGGTGGGCGGGTAGAATAGATTAATAAAAAAATTAATTCTTTTATTTGTAATCATTAATAGTTTTTAAGCAATTAAAAAAGCCATAGTAATTTTTATACTATGGCTTTTATATTGAGAAATATTTGTTTTTATTCTTCTGTTGTTTTTTTCTTTTTAGAAGAAGGTACTTTTTTTACACTAGATTTTTTTATTGATTTTACTTCTTCTTTGTTTTCTGCTTTCACTTTAAGAGGAGAATTAAATACTTCTTCTTTAACGCTTTTTACTTCCCCCTCCTGATAAGCAGAAGGATCTTCAAGCTCATCAGTTCCCCTTTTAGGGTCTTTACCAGCATAAACTAATTTGTCTTTAACTTTATCCAATTTTACTTCGCATATTCTTTCTATATCTTCTATGTCGAGAGATTCTTTTTCAAATAATTCTCTTGATAAAGCCTCAAACTTATCAGCATTTTCAGCTATTAATTTTTTAGTTCTTTCGTATGCTTTCATTACAAACTTATGAACTTCTTCATCTATTTTCTGAGCAGTCTCTTCGCTGTAGTCTTTATGTCTTGCTATTTCTTTACCCAAAAATATAGGCTGTTCTTTTTGTCCGAATGATATAGGTCCTAATCTGCTCATACCCCATTCGCATACCATTCTTCTAGCAAGCTCAGTAACTCTTTCTATATCATTAGAAGCACCAGTAGTAACAGAATCTTCTCCGAATTTAAACTCTTCAGCAACACGTCCGCCTAAAAGCAAAGACATTTCATCAATAGCTTTTTTTCTTTGAAGAGTATATCTTCCGTCTGGAGGCAATGTCCAAGTAGCTCCTAAACTTCTTCCTCTAGGAACTATGGTAACTTTATGTAAAGCATCTGTGTTTTGAAGAAGAACTGCCATTAAAGTGTGTCCTGCCTCATGATAGGCTGTATTTAATTTTTCTTTTTCACTTATCAAAATACTTCTTCTTTCAGGCCCCATCATAACTTTATCTCTTGCTTCTTCAAAGTCAGAAAGCTCCACTCTTGATTTATCGTTTCTAGCAGCAATTAAAGCAGCCTCATTAACCATATTAGCAATATCAGCCCCAGAAAAACCTGGTGTAGCTCTAGCTAAATGATACAAGTCTATAGATGGATCATGCTGTATTTTTGAAACATGCACTTTAAATATGCCTTCTCTTCCTTTAACATCTGGCAAATCTACAACAATTTGTCTGTCAAATCTTCCAGGACGAAGCAAAGCAGGGTCAAGTACATCAGGTCTGTTAGTAGCAGCAAATATGATGATTCTAGTATCAGTATTAAAACCGTCCATTTCAACAAGCATTTGGTTTAATGTCTGTTCTCTTTCATCATGACCGCCGCCGTATCCAGCTCCTCTAGTTCTTCCTACAGCATCAAGCTCGTCTATGAATATGATACAAGGAGCAGATCTTTTTCCCTGTTCAAATAAATCTCTTACCCTTGAAGCTCCGACTCCTACAAACATCTCAACAAACTCAGAACCAGACATACTAAAGAATGGAACATTAGCCTCACCAGCAACAGCCTTAGCAAGTAAAGTTTTACCAGTGCCCGGAGGGCCTACTAATAATACGCCTTTAGGTATTTTAGCACCTAATTTTGTGAACTTGCTTGCATCTTTTAAGAACTGTACAACTTCCTGCAATTCCTCTTTAGCCTCTTTACAGCCTTCAACATCTTTGAAAGTTACTTTTACATCTTCTTTGGTAAGAAGTCTTGCTCTGCTTTTACCAAAGCTCATAGCTCTGTTATTAGAACCCTGAACCTGCCTGAACATAAAAAACCAAAGCAAAAATCCTATTAAGATAATAGGAAGCAAGTTTACAAGTATAAGACTTAAATAACTAGGTTTTTCAGCTTCTCCTCTTACTTTTACATTATTTTCTATAAGCAGATTAACAAAACCGCTTGCTGTAAAAGGTATATATGAGTAAAAGTTTATCTCTGTTATTTTGCCGTTAACAGTTTCAATAGCTTTTCCGTTTCTTATGTTTTGATCTACTATAGTTACCTCTTTAACAACGCCTTCTTTAACTTTTTGTACTACAGTAGAATAATCCCATTCCTCAGCTTTAACTTGAGGTGATTTTTGGAAATACATTATAGCCATTACTACAACCATAGTAAGAAGTAGTATAATGATTATTTGATTTCCGCCTCCGCCAGATTGCGGTATAGATTGTCTTCTATTATTTTTGTTCTTTTTGCTGTTATTGTTCATGTATTCTCCAAATTTATCTTTTGTATTTATTTATAAATATATAAATAAATTAACAATATTTACAAAGTAATTATTTTTCTGGTATATCCAATATAGTACCGTAACTATTAAAACAGTGAGAAGCTAAAGCGTTAACACCGCCTCCGCTTTTAAGATAGCTGTTTATTATTTTGCCGTCTTTTCTAGCAAGGTCTGGATATTTTAAGTTCATATATCCTAATACAAGACCTTTACTTGTTGAGGCATGTATATAAGTTACAGTATCATCTTCATCTATATCTATTACTATACCTGCATGAGTGAGTTTTTTGGTATCTGATGTAGTTCTATCAAACATTATTATATCGCCTACATTAGGAAGCACACCGCTATATATCTTTTTATATTTTGATAAAGTGGAATATATAGTTTTTACGCCCCCAGAATCCAAAATAGCCTGCTTTTCAAATACTGCTATATTTGAAGTCCAATAAACCGCTGCTACATAACCTGAACAATCAAAATTGAAAGTTTTTTTCTCTTTTGAATTTGGGTGAGTTAATTGAGCTTTTTCATTATATTTATAATGTTTATTTAGGTAAAAGTTAGCCCATTTTTTTATGTCTGCCCTAACTTGCTCTTTTTGTTTATCTGTTATCTCAACACCGCTTTCTTTAAGCTGTTTCTGATATTCTTTATCATAGCCGTAAGTTTGTGCATATGATATAGAAGACAATAACATCATAAATAATATTAGTATAGCAATATAAAAACGCATAAAACACACTCTTATAATAGAAAATTATTTTATAAGATATCAGCAAAAAGTCAATACAATTTACAATATTCTTATTTATTCATTTATTATTAAATTTTAATTTGGTTTTTCAAAAATAGTACCATAACTATTGAAACAGTAAGAGGCTAAAGAATAAGGTACTTTTCCTCCTCTGAGATAACTATTAATAACTTTGCCGTCTTTTCTGGCTAAGTCTGGATATTTTAAATTCATATATCCTAAAATAGGTCCTTTACTTGTACTTGAATGTATATAAGTAATTGTTTCATCTTCATCAACATCTATTACTATACCAGAATGAGTAAGTTTTTTATCATAAGATGTAGTACCGTCAAAAAATATTATATCGCCTATATTAGGAAGAGTATTTTTATAAATTTTATTTTCTTTTGATAAGAGATAGAATATATTTGCAGTAGAGCCGCTAAATTTTATACTCGGGTTTTCAATAGCTGTAAAGTAAACCGCTGCTACAAATCCAGAACAGTCAAAATTAACTTTTTTCTTTTCTTTTGTAAAAGGATTAGTAATAGTATCGCTTTGATTATACTTGTAATGCTTATTCATATAATAATTAGCCCATTTTACTATTTCCTCTCTTTCATTATTTTGAGAAAATAATACCTGCGTAAATAAATACATCAGAGCTATAAAAACAGCAATATTAAAACGCATTATTAATCCTCCTATATAAAAATTAATTTTCTATGTATAAATCGGATTTTTAATTATAAATAATAGTCTACATATTGTTATAATATAATTCTTTTATATTAAATTCTTCAGATTTAAGCCATTTTATTCTATATTGTATTGGTGTTATAATATTAAAAAATACAGATAAATACGGATAAGCATTTTGAAACTGCAGTGATAGTCTTGTTTTAAAGAAAAAATTACTTTTCTGATTTAATTTATTTATATTAATTACTTCTATTCTATTAATTGAAGTCACATTTCTCATTAAAACTTTAAGATTGGTATTTCTTATTTCACGCATAGTTTCAGAGTTTAATACAACATACTCTCTTGTGAAAAAATCATAATATATTTTTCTGTATAGATATATCTCTCTTACATTACTGTCAATAAACCAATTTTTATTAACTAAATCTACTCTAAAGTTTATAAATACTATAATACCATTATCTATATATCTTTTTATATTTTGATAAACTTCATCACTATATGCAGTCTGCACATCAGTATAAAGTATATCATTATAAATATATGCTCTTGAAAAATGAAGTCTTAATTCATAAGCATGCATTGATAAACATGATGATATTATAAAAAATAATATTAATATACGCTTCATATTTTTTATTTTATACTTTTTTTATTAAAAGTAAATATATTATAGATAAAGGCTTATATCAAGTCCTATTTTGCTTTCCATAGTTTTGTGTGCGTATAGCTGCTTGGAGCGTCCGTAATCATATTTTAACCCTATAATAATTCTATAAATTTCAAATCCTACTCCTACGCTTATTTCTGGCATCCATTCTACATGCTTATCATTTATATAATACTTCTGTCCGTTTGCATATCTTGAAACATTATTTATTAAATCATGATTTAATCCCAAATAAACACCTGTTATAAAACTTATCTCTCCCCATATAGGTACTCTAAAGTCAGTTCCTGCAAATGCACTGAATAAGTTTACGATGTTTGATTTGTCAAATCCTATTATGGCAAAATTCATTCCGCCGTAGAACGTAAACCAGCCGTATTTATAGTATGCCGATACATGCATCTGTTCGAATCCTGAATCTTTAAAATCTTCTTTTTCTTTGTTATATAAAGTTTCATCTCCAAGTATATCACCGCTAATATGAGCACATATATGTCTTAAAGGACTGAATCTTAATTTAAAAGTATTATTAAATATATAATCAAAAAAAACTTCTACCTGCATATAAGTACCATACATAAGACTTTGTCCGTAATACTGATCATAGCCTTTTTTATATTTAGACAAAAAGAAATGAGTTAAATACCCAATACCTATTTTAAATCTATGTACTTCATTATATTTGAATGCTATAGGTGTAACCTCAGTAGCAAGTGTAGGCTGATAATAAAAATCCATCTTATCGAAATTAAAATTATTATTATTGTACATTTTATCTATATTAAGTACATCACCAAGCCAAAATCTGCTGCTGTAAGCATCTGGATCTACCCAGCCAGAAAAGTATCTGTCTGTTTCATAGTTTTTTAATGGGTTAAACTCCCATTTCATTTTTACTTTTTGTGTATAGTTATCCATATTGTCTTTTAAAGTATTGCTTTCTTGTGAATATACAGCAGTGTTTAATAATAGTATAGCTGAAATAGTAAAAATAATTTTTATCATATATTAATCTTTATAATTTTATTTGTTTTATTTGTTTTATTTGTTTTATAAACGATTATATTAGATTTTTTACTATATAGCAATAATATTTTATCATAATATAATAGGCATTTTATATAAAAAAGTCATATTATATACCTAAACAACTATATTTTGTCAAAATTAGTTTTTATATTTTTATTATTTTCTGGGACTAGCCCTGCGAAGCACACAGTCGTGCCCGCTCTGCG
>NZ_CASEGO010000127.1 GCF_949287625.1 uncultured Brachyspira sp.
AGTAATTGCGTTTTTTGCAACTTTTTTGTGCGGCAAAAAAGTTGATAATTCTATATAATGTACATCAGTTGACAAAATGAAATCGTTCCAGTATATACCCAAACAGCTACAATTTGTTTTTATTAGAATTAATATAAGTTTTAATAAAAAAGGGCTTTGAAAATCAATTCAAGCCCTTCTATTTAGTACGATTTTTTACTGTCCTATATCGTTACATATCTCTGTAAAACTCTATATGATGTTCTAGTTCATAAGGCAAAGGATTTCCTGTTTTAGTAAATTTGAAATATCTGTTTTCAAGCTCTGTAGCTTTTTTGCTTCTGATATTTTTAAATCTGTTTGCTATTTCTGAGAACATAGGCTGTTTAGCTAGTTCGTCTCTTATGTTTTTAGCGAAAGGAACTTGTCTGTATAATATACCCCTTGCTACTCTGTTAAGACGCATAATACCTTTGCTTTCGTATTTTATCCATAGATTGTAGTCTGAAACAAATACTTCTCTTAGATTGTTTCTGCATTTTTTAATTTGTATTTTTAATTTTTCTTTAGCTTCATCTGACAAGTTTCTATTTTTCTTATAGAACTGAACATAATCGCTGTACTCAGAAGTAATAGACATTTGAGTAATATCATTCCAAGCAGGTCCAAGCATAGTTTTGCATAATTCCCATCTGAATGCCCCAATTGTAGGTATAAGCAAAGCTTCCAAGTCCTCTGAAGTAAATATAGGGAATAAGAATCGTCCTGTACTGTTTTTCTGTCTGCTTGAAAGCTCTTCCCACATTATAGCTCTTGAACCAAATGTAGGCATAAGTATTATATTAGGAAGTACTTCCTGCATAACAAGTTCTTTTTCGATATTTAATTCTTTATTTTTGTATAATACCTCTCTATAGAATGCAGAAAAATCTATATCTGTTATATCTTTCACAGATTTTTCCATTACATCTCTTCGTATTAATGCTCTTTCAAAATCTTTTGTAATCATATCTTTGTGAAGAATAGGGAAATATACGCTTACCTGACCATAACATAATCTGTGAGTAGTTTCAATCATATTTTCAACTTCATATTCAAGTCTTTTAGAAGAACTTTCCCAATGTTCTTCTAGTTCTTTGTCGTTTATACTGCCTCTTTTTTTCAATTCTCTTAGTGCCTCTCTGTAATCTTGTCCGAATCCATTTACAGAAGGAGGTTCATCTTTATCGTATATTTTTTGAAGCCATTCGTCTATATAGAAAACATTTATTTTTTTAGTTTTACTTTTGTCTTTAATTTCGTATAAATCCATTATTTGATTTGGAGTAAGCAGCTGATCGTCCATATATCCGAAGTTTAGGAACATTTTTACAAGTTTGCTGTTTTCGCCGTTTATTATAGCTCTTTTAGCAATTTCTTTATATATTTCAAAGAATACGGTTGTAACACCTCTTCTTATTTTTCTAACATCATCTTCAGTGCTGAATTTATCTCTTAATTTTCTGAATGCATTAAGTGATTTCATAAAGCTTTTGGCTTTGTTTTCATCAATTCCAGACATTTCTATTAATTTTTTAGTAGGATCTTTTACTTCACTAGGCAATTCTTCAAATCCTACAGTAACTTTTATATTATCAATACCGTCCATATCTGTACCAATTTCATCTGAAGAAGAAACATTATTTTTAGATATTCTTTTTAATATAGAATCCATTTCTTCAGTATCTATATTAAGATCATAATCATATTCAGTTTTAATTTTATTATAAATATCTTTTATGATGCTTGACATAAACCTTATATATTTAACCCATACATCATTATCTTTGCCTTGTTTATCTAGTTCAGTAGCTGTTTTTACATATTCTCCAAATAATGATTCGCTTTCATTTGATGATAAAAATAAAATATTTTCTATAGCTTCAACTATTTCTGTTTTTAACAAAGATGATATTTTTTTTAGAGTTTCATAAAGCATGTGAGAGGCATCTAAACTCATATTTGTATCATAAGAAAAGAATTGAGTTTTAATATTTTTAGGCATAGTTAAAAATCTTCTCACATAATCAATTTCAAATTCTAATTTTTCAATATTTTCTTCTTCATCAAACTGATTTTTGTTATGCATATATATTTCAGAGTGATCAGCCCTTATAAAATCTGCATCAAACGAAGTAGGAAAATTAAAACCTGAGTTTATAGAGTCTTCGTAAATTTCTTTATATTTTTTTAACATTTCAGACTTTATATTTTTTGATTTAGTCTGCTGTAAATTAAAATATATAACAGCAAGATTTGCCGATATTATTTTCACATCATCATTAATTCTTTTTATTTTAATATATTCTTCATAGGATTTTAAAATAACATATGCTATAGAATGATACATATTAGTAAGATATGTTTTATTAACTTTAAAAAATGTTTTAACATATTCCTGATTTGGAGTTTTGACAGCATATATTTCAGTATCATCTTTTGATTTGAAAGAAAACATGTATTTAGAATTTGTCTTATAGCTTCCAATACCAATCATAATATTTCTAGGTATTGAAAATAGTCGGCAGCTGTAACGCATAATTTCATTTTCATCTTCAATTCCTAATATATCTTTAGAAGATATGTAAACATCTATTTCACCATTAGTAATTATAGATATATTTTGTACTTTTTCTCCTTCATAAAAAATAATAGAATTTGGTTTTAATTTTATATTTCCATTTTCTTCAATACTTACACTCATAATTTTCAACTCTCTCTAATTTTTATATTTATATATTATAAAATTATATATTATTTTTTTAAAATATGCTAGTTTTTTGCGTATTTTTGGAATTTTTAGCCAAAAATTTCCAGTCTAATATTAAAAATTTCCCCAAATTCCAAGTTTTTTATAAAAAAGAGGGGTTCAAAAAAGGCATTTTTAACTTTAATGATTTTGAGCACTCTAAAATTTGTATAAAATGTATGATAAACTTGTTAAATTTAAGAAATATTGCTGTTTTTTTAAAAAACTGCCTCTAAAAGCTATTGCGTTTTTAGAGCTGTATGCTACAATAATAAAACAGTTGATGAGAAACAAAAAACAAAACGAAAGAAACGAAACACCAACTGAAAAACAAAAAACTTAAAGTTCTTTGACAGATATATGAGAGCGTAGATTTTTAGAAAGTAATTTCCAACATAAATACGGAAATCAGCAATTATAAAAATCTTCACTAGATAAAGAAAACACAATTAGATTGTGTGTCTTAGAGTAGAAACAATTAAGCGGAGCGTTACTAAAGAATTAGATAAGAAACAGCTTTAATTAGCTAAAAGTCTCATTCAATTTGATGTATTAAACTTAGCTTTGATATTAGTAATAATAAAGAAGAAAAGGATAATATGGTCAAGTAAGTAAGGGCTTAAGGTGGATGCCTAGGCACTGGAAGGCGATGAAGGTCGTGACAAGCTGCGATAAGCCACGGGGAGAAGCAAATATTCTATGATCCGTGGATCACCGAATGGGAAAACCTATAGAAGTAAACCTTTTATATCATAAACTGAATCCATAGGTTTATGAGGCGACACCCAGGGAACTGAAACATCTAAGTACCTGGAGGAAAAGTAATCAAAATTGAGATTCCCTAAGTAGTGGCGAGCGAAAGGGGAAGAGCCTAAACCATAATAATGTCAAGTTGTAAGGCGTTGTTATTATGGTGTTGTAGGGCGGTGAGTGATGTACTTACATGCATCGACTTTGCTTTATATGGTAGTGGAACTGTTTTGGAAAAGCAGACCATAGTGAGTGATAGTCTCGTACACGAAATCATATAGACAAGGTTTTACCGTTCCTGAGTAGGGCGGGGCACGTGAAACCCTGTTTGAATCTGGGTAGACCACTATCCAAGGCAAAATACTAACCAGTGACCAATAGTGTAGAGTACCGTGAGGGAAAGGTGAAAAGTCTCCCGTTGAGGGTTATTAAATAGAACCTGAAACCTTAAGCTTACAAGTAGTCAGAGGGGACCCTGCTAGCAATAGTAGAAGGCCTAATGGCGTGCCTTTTGTAGAATGAGCCTGCGACTTATAGTACGTAGCAAGATTAAGAGGTAATAGCCTTGTAGTCGTAGTGAAAGCGAGCCTTAATAGGGCGACATTAGTTGCGTGCTATACGACCCGAAGCCAAGTGATCTACCTATGAGCAGTGCGAAACTCGAGTAACATCGAATGGAGGTGCGAACCAGTGGCCGTGAAAAGGCTTTGGATGACTTGTGGGTAGGAGTGAAAGGCTAATCAAACTTGGAGATAGCTGGTTCTCTCCGAAATGTCTTTAGGGGCAGCGTTATGTGTTTACTTACGGGGGTAGAGCACTAAATGGACTAGGGCTCCTAACCGAGTACCAAACCCAACTAAACTCCGAATACCGTAAGTTAAGAGCATGGCAGTTAGACAGCGGCGGATAAGCGTCATTGTCAAAAGGGAAACAGCCCAGATCCTCAGCTAAGGTCCCAAAATCTATGTTAAGTGGGAAAGGATGTGAGAATACTTAAACAGCCAGGAGGTTGGCTTAGAAGCAGCCATTCCTTTAAAGAGTGCGTAACAGCTCACTGGTCGAGTGTTCTTGCGCCGAAAATGTAACGGGGCTCAAACATAGTACCGAAGCTAGGGAATTATAGAGTTAATCTATAATTGGTAGGAGAGCGTTCTTTAAGCCGTTGAAGGTTTACCGTAAGGTGGGCTGGAGGTATAAGAAGTGAGGATGCAGGCATGAGTAACGAGAAAACGGGTGAGAAACCCGTTCGCCGCAAACCCAAGGTTTCCTAGGTAAAGCTAATCTGCCTAGGGTTAGTCGACCCCTAAGATGAGGCTGAAAAGCGTAGTCGATGGGAAACAGGTAAATATTCCTGTACTATGATATGTTTCGATGGAATGACACAGATTGTTTACGTACGCGTTAGATTGGTAGATAACGTCAAACAGTTTAGACTTGTGATGAGTAAAATGCTTGTTGCTTTAAGGTTGAGGCTGGATAGTGACTGGGCTTTCGGGTTCAGGAAGTTGCGTGAGCTAGGCTGTCGAGAAATAATTTCTAAGGTTAGGCATGTCATAATCGTACCGCAAACCGACACAGGTGGGTGAGATGAGTATTCTAAGGCGCTCGAGATAATCTTCCCTAAGGAACTCTGCAAATTAGTCTTGTAACTTCGGAAAAAGAGACGCTTGAATCTTGGTAGCAATATTGAGAGGAGAGTCGCAGTGAAAAGGCCTGGCCGACTGTTTAACAAAAACACAGATCTCTGCAAACATGTAAATGGATGTATAGGGATTGACACCTGCCCAGTGCTGGAAGGTTAAAAGGAGAGGTTAGCGTAAGCGAAGCTTCGAATTGAAGCCCCAGTAAACGGCGGCCGTAACTATGACGGTCCTAAGGTAGCGAAATTCCTTGTCGGGTAAGTTCCGACCTGCACGAATGGTGTAACGATCCGGGCACTGTCTCGGGGAAGAACTCGGTGAAATTGAATTATCAGTGAAGATGCTGATTACCCGCAACAGGACGGAAAGACCCCGTGAACCTTTACTATAACTTGACATTGAGTTTTGTTTTGTGATGTGTAGAATAGATGGGAGGCTTTGAAGTGGGAGCGCCAGCTTTCATGGAGCCATCTTTGAAATACCATCCTTCGCAAAATGGGATTCTAACGATTAGCCGTTATCCGGCAGTCGGACATTGTCAGGCGGGTAGTTTGACTGGGGCGGTCGCCTCCTAAAGAGTAACGGAGGCGTGCAAAGGTCACCTCAAACCGAATAGAAATCGGTAGTAGAGTATAAAGGCATAAGGTGGCTTGACTGCGAGAGAGACATCTCGAGCAGGTACGAAAGTAGGTCTTAGTGATCCGGTGGTCCCGAGTGGAAGGGCCATCGCTAAACGGACAAAAGGTACTCCGGGGATAACAGGCTTATCTCCCCCAAGAGTTCATATCGACGGGGAGGTTTGGCACCTCGATGTCGGCTCATCGCATCCTGGGGCTGGAGCAGGTCCCAAGGGTTTGGCTGTTCGCCAATTAAAGCGGTACGCGAGCTGGGTTCGCGGTACGCGAGCTGGGTTCAGAACGTCGTGAGACAGTTTGGTCCCTATCCGTTGTGGGCGTTGGAAAGTTGAGAAGAGTCATTCTTAGTACGAGAGGACCGGAATGAACGCACCGCTGGTGTATCTGTTGTTCTGCCAAGAGCATCGCAGAGTAGCTATGTGCGGACGGGATAACCGCTGAAAGCATCTAAGTGGGAAGCCTCCTTCAAGATTAACTTTCCCTATGAGTTTCGTTGGAGACTACGACGTTGATAGACTGCAAGTGTAAGCAGGGAAGAAATACCTGTTCAGCTGAGCAGCACTAATCAGACCAATGACTTGACCATATTATCGTTTTCTTCTTAAATAACAGAAATCATAATAAAAGAGTAGAATGAGACAATCTGCGCTCTTATATATCTGACAAGGATACTTAAAACTTTGTTCTTTTAATTTGCTAATATTATTTCGGTGACCATAGAGAAAGTGATACACCCGTTCCCATTCCGAACACGGCAGTTAAGCCTTTCATCGTCGATGGTACTGTAAGGGTAGCTTTACGGGAGAGTAGAACGTTGCCGGGTATATATTATATATTTATCCCAATAGATTTTTTTCTGTTGGGATTTTTTTATTTATTATATGAGTTTATTATGAGTAATAAAGAAAGAATTATAAAGATTATTAAACTTATAGCATATCTATTTTCTTATATGATGGTTACTGTAGTTGCTTTTAATTACGGTTATATGTTCTATGCAGTTAAATTTGATGGGGCTTCTGCTCCGCCTAGTGTCTCTTTTATTTTTGCTATTCCTTTTATTCTCGCTATATTGGTATGCATTATTATAATTAAAATAATTAAAAAGAGAATGAAAGATTAGTATTAATATGATATAATAAATTACTAAATAAAAACAATTCTGAGGTTTATGAATAATGCAAAAAGATAAGAGAAAAGTAAAGTCTACCATTTCTGTTTCTATATTTACTATTATAATTGTTATACCGCTTACTTTAATTATTTATAATCTTAAATTAGAAAATGCTTCTTATCTTCCAAATACTTTTTCAAAATATGCTGTATCTTTTTTAATAGCGTTTATAATCAGTCAGCTAATATCAGCAATTTTTAATAAGCTTATATTACTTGGTTTAACTTTAATTGGTATAATTCTTGTGAAGAAAGTATCAGAAGATAATAAAAATAAACGAATCTAATTTTTCTTATAATAATTTTTTATATATGATAGTTTTATAATAAATAATTAAAAAAATATTACTTTATTTAAAATAATAAGTTATACTTTATACTAGTATTTTATTAAACTTATTATATAATAGTAACTTAAATAAAAACAATTTTGGAGGTTTTTAATTATGGCAAATCCAGTATTATCAGATAAGGCATTTAATTATGCATCAAGTTATGAAAATGAAAATACAATGACCCTTAATGGGGCAATTAACAAATCAATAATACTTACATTAATATTAATGCTTTCAGCTATGGTAAGTGTATTTTTTGTTTTAGCTTCTAATCCTGAACTTCTTTATCCTGCAGCTTTAGGATCATCTATAGGTGCTTTTGTTTTAGCTTTGATAATGACTTTCAAAAAAGAATTGTCTAAAGTGTTTTCTATACTTTATGCTATACTTGAAGGTATTGCTATAGGTGCTGTTTCTTATGTATTTAATGCTGCTTATGATGGTATAGTTGTTCAGGCTGTATTTCTTACATTCTTAGATTTATTTATAATGTTAGTTTTATACAGATTTAGAATAATAAGAGTAACAGAAAAATTGAGAAGTGTTATTATGGTATCTACTTTATGCATAGGTATTGTATATTTAGCTAATTTTATAATGTCATTTTTTGGTGCTAGAATACCTTTCTTGTATGGTTCAAGTCCTTTAAGCATTGGAATAAGTATTGTAGTAGTTCTTATTGCTTCTTTCAATCTTCTTTTGGATTTTGATTTTATGGAAAAAGGAGAGCAGTATAATATGCCTAAATATTTTGAATGGTATGCTGCTTTTGGACTTCTTGTTACTTTGGTATGGCTTTATTTAGAGATATTAAAACTTTTATCTAAGTTTAGAAACAGAGATTAAAAATTATATAAGTTCATTTATAAGCATGCATATTAATTTATGCATGCTTTTTTATTTATTATTAAACTTGTTAAAAAATACTCAATAATCTTATATATACTGGAACGATTTAATTTTGTCAATTGATGTACATTACATAAAATCATCAACTTTTTTGTCGCATACGCTCTGCGGGCTTCGCCAAAATTTTTATCATTCGGATACGCTTCACGAAAAACTCAATTACTAGAACTTTATATTTTATATATACGTATTAAATGTAGTGTATATCCCTAAATTTAGGCTAAAAATACAGTTCTTTTGGTTCTTTTATACCACGCCACAGGCGGACAGACGTCATAAAAGAACTGGGGTGTTGCGTAGCACACAGCGTGGTGGGCAAAGCCCCATATATTAAAAACAAAATATAACTTCATTTTTGGCAAACTATATTTGTTTAGGTATATACTGAAAATTTTTAAGTTTGTTAATTTTTTGTTGTTCTTTTTCCCGCCGCAAAAAGAACCTTATATCCTCGACAAGCTCGGATACGCTTTGCGAAAGTGCAAGTATTAAAATTATTATTAAATCGTACTAATTATGTTTTATATGTAGGATAAATTACTGAATTCAGTGTAAAATGAAGTCTTTTCGCCTGCCTACGGCACGCAGAGCGAGGCGTACAGGCGTCACAAAAGAAGTGGGGGGGTGGTGGCTAGTCCCCACAAATACTAAAATTTAAAAATTTATTTTTTGACAAAAGATAGTTGTTTAAGTATTTGTAAAGATATAGTAACTTGTAAAAATACAATTTTTTTATATGATAATATAATACTATAAATTAATATACTAGCATTACTTATTAATTGAGTTTTGAAACAACTAATATTAATATATTTTGTATTTAAAGTTAGATAAATAATACATCAATTAAATACTAAAGATATATATTTCAAAATTATTAAGTATTATCTATTATAGCCATATTTTTATTTTACAATAATTCTAATAATTATATAATTTATTAGAAATAAAAGCAGATAAAAGATCTAATATATATCTTCTATCTGCTTGTTTATTGTTATGTTATTATTAACATTATATTTTATTTGCTTTCCTGATTATTTGGTTTAGGCTGTATTATTGCAGAAAGTATCAAAAATACTGCCAAACTAGCAGCTATACCGGGTATTATAGGATCCACTCCAAATAAATTTATATTTTTATTGTATTGGAAAAATATTGTTACTGCACTTCCAGCTATTAATGAACCCATACTTGCAGCTGCAGAAAGTTTTTTGTTTGTGTAGTTTCCAAATAAATATGGAATAAATACTCCAGCAGCACGCAAACTAAATGAAAACATAAGTATTGTTATTAAGTTTGAAGCCTTAAAAGCTATAAACATAGATATAAGTCCTACTGCAACCATACATATTCTTCCCAAAAAAAGAAGCTGTTTGTCAGCGGCATTTTTATTTATGTATTTTTTATATATGTCATTTGTTGCTATTACAGATACGGCAAGCATATCAGAATCAGCAGATGACATAGTAGCAGAGATTAATGCCGAAAATAATAATCCAACTATAACAGGAGGCATTGTATTCATAGCGAGTACTGGAAGTATATATCTAGTTCCTTCAGAAGTTAGAAGTTCGGAAGTAAGAAGTCCGTCTTTAACAACGCTTGAAGCAATAAGTCCTAAAAATGCTGGAAATAATGAATATAATATGCATACTAATCCGCCTGCTAAAGAACCTATCATAAGAGATTTAGCATCTTTTGCTGAAAAAAATCTCTGACTAATTTCAGGTCCTACAGAATAAGAAGCTATATACATTATGGTAAGTGATATAATCGTAGGCCAGCCCATACCAGCAGTAAAAGATTTTTGTGCTGGTGTTAAATTAGAAATAACATGTTCAAAACCCCCAGCATAATGCAAAGCAAAAGGTATAGCTGCTAAACTTCCTATAAAAACTAAAGAACCTTGAATCAAATCGGTAAAGGCAACACCCCAAAGTCCTCCCATAGAAGAATATGCCGTAACCACTATCGTAACTATTACTACAGATAATTTATAATTCCAGCCAGTCATAACTGTTAATATACTTGCAGAGGCTATTATCTGAGCTGCAGTTATACCTATCATAGGAAGCCCCATTATTATTGAAGTTACCAATGCATTAGCTTTTCCATATCTTTTATAAAAATATTCTGATACAGTAGTAACCATTGCATTTCTAAATCTCTGAGCTAAAAATGCAAGAACTAAATATGCAATAGATGCTGTTATTACGTACCAAACTGCAGAAAGCCCCCATTTACCGTATGCCTATTCTGCTAAACCTAAAGAAGTACCTCCTCCTATATTTGTAGCAGCTAAAGTTCCTGCTAAAAGTACAGGTCCTAAATTCCTTCCTGCTAATGCAAAATCATTACTGCTATTAACTTTTTTGCTTGAATATATACCTATAAGGAGCATAGCAGCTAGGTATACAATTACTATGATTATTACTATAGTTCCTCCCATAATGAAAACTCCCAAAAAATTAATATTTTAAAATTTTAATGTTGATAAATAAGTATAATTCTTTTTTTACAAAAAAAAACATATTTTTTGTAAAAAATACAAAAAAATTTAGAATGTATTTTACAATCATAATAAATTATACTTTTTTTGTGAGCTATATTAATAATATTTAGAGTATATTAAATTTTATGTATTGTAATATATTTAATATATACTGAAACAATTTTATTTTGTCAATTGGTGCACATTATACAGAATTATCAACTTTTTTGCCGCACACGCCACAGGCGGGCTTCGCCAAAGTTTTTACCAACACCACAGGTGGACTTCGTTGGCACGCTTCGTGAAAAATGCAGCTGCTAAAACTTTATATTTTAAATATATGTATTAAATGTGTGGTAATACCCGAAATTTAGGCTACACCTTGCCAAAAGAACGCAGAGCGAGGTGGACTTCGTCAAATGCAGTCTTTTTGGTTCTTTTGGTCACAAAAAGAACTGGGGGTGTGGGGGCAAAGCCACCGCAAACAATAAAATTAAAAAGCTAAAAATTGACAAACTTAAAAATTTTCAGTATATACTATTTTATTTTTTTTAAAAATAAAATAGTATAGATAATCTTCTGTAGTATTTCGTAAACAAATATAACAAAATAAATATTACTTTTTATTTATTATAAAACAAATCTTATAAACAATATTTTTAATTTGTAATATTGGCATTTTTCTGCCATTTATTAGATTTCAAATAATAAAGACTAAATAAAGTATTTATTATATAGCATATACCCATAGAAGCCCATATACCAATAAGTTCAAAATGAGGTGATAATGCATAAGCCAAAATTGTTCTTAAAATAAGAGTTGTTGATGTAGTGAAAGCCATAATTACAATAGTTTTTCCAGCTCCGTTTATAACACCATTGCATACAAACATCACAGAATAAAAAATAAATATAGGCATAATAGTATAAATATAGCTTTTAGCATATTCAAATACTGAAACATCTTTTGTAAACATTCTTATAAGAAGATAAGGATTAGTTATAGAAAAAATACTCATAACAGAAGAGATTATAAGTCCTATTATAATACCGCTTTTAAAAATCTCTTTAACTCTGTCTAGTTTTTTGGCACCTATATTTTGTGCAGACATTGTCATAACAGCGTTTCCCAATGCCCCTATAGGCATAATAAATAATGATTCTACTCTATTGACAATAGCCACAGTTGCACTTGCAGCATCTCCAAAACTGCTTATAAGCCTAGTTATTACAAGCCAGCCGAAAGCGACTATAAATTGATTAAATGAAATAGGTATTCCTAACTTCATTATTTTTTTAGTCATTTTCAAATCAAATGTGAATATAAAAGGATTAATTTTGATAAAGCTGTTTTTCATTCTTAAATATGTTGTGCTTATAAATACAGAAGTAAATTGTGATATTACAGTAGCAATAGCTGCCCCTTGAAGTCCCATAGCAGGTATTATCCAAAACCCTTTTATAAGTATTGGGTCTAGTATTATATTAAGCACAGAAGATACAATTAAAAATATTAAAGGTCTTATGGTATCTCCTACAGCCCTAAGTATAGATGATATAAAAAAATAAGCATATGCAAACGGAAGTCCTATTATAGATATTCTCAAATAGATAAGTGCCATATTTATAGCATTTTGTGGGGTGTTCATAATTGTTAATATTGTTCTTGAAAATATAAGCATAAGAGAGCCTACAGTAAAAAGTATTATAACTCCTAATGTTGTAGAGACTTTTATAACATGGCTTACAGTATCATAATCTTTAGCTCCGTAATACTGAGATACTATAACTCCGTTAGCCATATTAACTCCGAATGCAAAAGAACCTATTAAAAGCATTATTGGAAAACTTACAGCAACTGCAGAAAGTCCAAGCGGACCTATAATATTACCTATCCAAATGCTATCTGCTATATTATATACAACATTAAGCATATTAGAGAGTAATATCGGGATAAGCAGTTTTAATAATGTGGGAACGACTTTTGATTCTGTGAGGTCGGTTCCTATATGATTGCTCATTTTTTATTATACCTTCAAATTAAATTGTGATTAGTATTATAAACTAAATAATAATTAATTAAATAGAAAAATATTATTTTTATAGTAATGAATTGTAATCTGTAATGATATTTTTATTATGATCGAGGGCGGTATATAAAATAATAAATAAAAAAAACGCTAGGGTGGGCATGCTTTTTTATGTAGATATAAAATAATAGAAGTATAGATTAAAGAAATTATATTTAATTATAAAATCTAAAGGGTGGGCAGTTAAAGTAAAATTCAAAAAATTATTTACACTCCCCGCCCTCTAAAATTTTATTGCGTTAATATAATTTATTAATACCAATTTTTTATAATATTCTCACTGTAAAAGCACCCCCGCCCAAGTTACGATTATATTAAAGAAATTTGTTTAAACCACGATTAATTTTGTATAATAGACTTGTTTCAAAAGTACTTGACAAATAATTTAATAAGTTTATTGTTTTATGCTAAATTAAATAATATTAATTATAGTTTAATTAAATGTTTTACTTGTTGTGTAAATTGTATGTTTAAGCTAGAAAATGCAGTTCTTTTGGTT
>NZ_CASEGO010000128.1 GCF_949287625.1 uncultured Brachyspira sp.
TACCCGTAAAACAACAACATTCTACACAGCCCAAATGGATAAAGCTGGTAATATGTATTATGGTCAAATGGATATCACATTTGAAAAAGGCACAGTAGTAACAGGCTCATCATCAATAGATATCCTTGGAGAAGGCGATGTAGCTTCTAAATATACAAAACTTTCTCAGCTTGCACAGTTTACTAATGCAGACGGCAGAATGGTGCTTGATAATACACAAGAAATAAGCATTTATGCAGGTAACGGTAATGTTGCAAAAGTAACTCTTGAAGGCAGTGACACAATAGCTGACTTAGAAAACAAATTAACATCAGCGTTAGTAGACCAGCTTGGCATGGGTGCAGATGAAACAAATCCTAATGCTACAGAGATTAATAAAAACCTTGTAAAATTTGTAGAAACACCAGGAAGCGGTGACAGAGCAGTTCAAGGCACATTTGTAATTCAAGGTGCTGTATTAGGTGAAGATTCTAACCTTACATTTGTAGGTGATGAAGGCGTACTTAATGCATTAGGAGTTACACAAATTCAAGCAGCAAGTGACTCAGCATTAAATGTAAGAGTTCAGGATGCTCACACAGGTGCATTTATCGGTGAAGATACAGTAACAGATGGCAGACTTCGCAATGTAATAGAAGGAGTTGATATTGATATTAAACCATCATCAGCTGCAAATATAACATTTGATACAAACAGTAATACAATGGTATTTAGTGCAAAAGGTGAGCCTGAAGTTGCATATCTGCACATCAAAGATAATGCAACAGTAGCAGCAATAGGTGCTAACGAAGGCCAGACATTAGATATATCTATTGGCAGGCTTGATACTAAATCTATGGGAATAGATGGTGTTAATGTTGCAACATTTGATGATGCACAAAAATCTATTACAAAACTTGACATGGCGCTTGAACAAATTTCAAAAGCAAGAGCAACAGCTGGTGCTCAAATGAACAGATTAGAGTACACAATAAACAACTTAAATACAACTAGAGAAAACATGGTAGCAGCAGAAAGTCGTATCCGTGACTTAGATATAGCTCAAGCATCAAGTGATTTAGCAGCACAGCAAGTGCTTATGCAGTCAGCTACAGCAATGCTTGCGCAGGCTAACCAAATCCCAAGCTATGCAATGCAGTTATTAGGTTAATATAAATAGAGGGTATGGCTTTAAAGCCAGCCCTCAACTAGACCTATATGTAAAACATAGGGGATAAGTTTTTAATGCGCAAAAAGGCAGGTGATTTATGGGTAATATATTTAAAGTATCATCTATTGATACACAGTTACGCGATACACCAGATAATCCCGTGCCCCATAACAAAAAAGAAATGGAGCGAGCTAAAAATGACAGCAATGCCAGTTTTAGCGATATTTATGAAGTAAGGCAGCAGTGTTTAAATTTTAATAAAGCATGCTTACTCAGTAAAACTGAAAGTATTGCATCTATCCGTAAAGAAATGCAGAATATGGTGCATAATATTAAGTTTTCTGGAATGTTCATTATCAAAGATATCTCTTTTAATGAACAGATACAGGCACGGCAGCTTTTAGAAAGCTGACTTATATTCTTTTCATATGCGTCCTTCTACTTAAAAAGGTAGGTAAGCTTCACTAACTATATGTGGGGCAACATAAATTATTAAACTGCTCCTTTTAAAACAGGAGCAGTTTTTTTATAAAATTATTGAATATAAATATGTTATATGATATGGTAAAAAATATTATAAAAGTATTTATTATTTATAAAAGTTATAGTATTATATTTAAGTATAATGGGGTGTATTATGAAAACATATTCAGACCTTATCCAGCTTCTTCAATCAAAAGGGTTTTCAGCAGAAGAAGCGGAAAGTTTTGTGAAAATTGAAAAAAATATGAAAGGTGCATCAGGAGCTGATAATTCTGCAGAATGCGGCGATGATGTTTACTCTTTTTATGAAAGCCGTTCAATGCTTGAGATAGACCCAACAAAAGCCTGGTAAGTTATATAAACTGCAAGGTATAAAAATATTCAGTATTATTTAAGCAGATAATACCGTCTTGGTAGTAAAACTTAAATTATTAGTTATATTCTTTTTTTAATTCATATTTTCTTATAATAATCTAATATTATTCTTATGCAATCTGCTTGTAAAACTTATTTTTTTATGCTAAATTTAATATTATTCTGTAACACTAAGTATTTTTTATGTAATTAATATATATGTATTTGTTTTAGTAATAAATAAGCTGATAACAGCTTAAAAAGAGGTGTTATATGAAGAAAATATTTTATGCAGTATTAATGGTTTTACTGCTTGCAGGGCTTTTTGGCTGCAAGGGTAATAATCAGGTATCAAAAGAGGCAGATATGAGTAATGGAGATTTAGCAAAAATCATTATTGCCCATCGTGGTGCAAGCGGGTATCTTCCAGAGCATACTCTTGCATCAAAAGCATTGGCTTATCAAATGGGTGTGCCATTTTTAGAGCAGGATTTAGCCATGACAAAAGACAATCATCTTGTAGTGATTCATGACCATTTTCTTGACAGAGTTACAGATGTGGCTGATAAATTTCCTGGCAGAACAAGAGCTGACGGCAGATATTATGTGATAGATTTTACACTTGATGAAATAAAAAGTTTAAATTTTATGGAAGGTTTCACTGTAACTGATGGAAAGCGTGTGCAGGACTATCCAGGCAGATTTCCAATGGGTAAATCAACTTTTGAAATACATACATTTGAAGAAGAAATAGAATTTATTCAAGGCTTAAACAAAACATTTGGCAAAGATGTAGGCTTATATGTTGAAACAAAAGCTCCATGGTTTCATAAACAGGAAGGCAAAGATATTTCTAAAGCAACATTAGAAGTATTAAAAAAATACGGCTATACCACAAAAGACAGCAATGTATACTTCCAAACATTTGATTTCCCTGATTTAGTATATGTGAAAGAAAAATTAATGCCAGATATGAGTATGGATTTAAAAACAGTTATGCTTTTTGCAGAAAATTCATGGAATGAAACTTATGAACAGCAGGCTGACGGCTCATGGGTGCCATTTGATTTTGATAAACTTAGAACGCATGAAGGTATGGCTCTTGTGGCTAAATATGCAGATGGAGCAGGTCCAAGTAATGATATGGTTATTGACGGGGCAGCCTCTAAAAAAGGAAATATAGTTATAACTGATTTTGTAAAACTTGCCCATGATAATAAAATGGTTGTTCACCCATATACTGTTAGAAAAGATAAACTGCCAGCTTATGTGGATAATGTAGATGAACTTTATGAAGCAATCTTATATCAGGCAGGAGCTGACGGTTTGTTTACAGATTTTCCAGATTTAGGGCTTAATTTTGTAAGAAATCATAAATAATTGTGATACAATATAAATCTTAATAAATCTTATGCAGGCAGATAAATCATCTGCCTGTTTTTTTGTTATACTCAGTTTTTGCCTGATTTAAGAAAGTATAATTATATTTGTTTTTATGTAATTCTATTAAATAGTTTTATATAGAAGTTTGTTTAAAAATTGTTAAATTATAATTAGCTATTGATAAAATATATCATATATAATATATTAATAATGTAAAATGGAGATATTATATATGTTTAGTTTTTTGAAGAAAAAAGGTATTGATACTTCCGATACAAAAGATAGTATTAAATTAGAGAGTTTAGCATCAAAACCAGAAAACAATAAAAATATAAATATGATGGTTAGTGCTTTAAAAAATGCAGTAGATAATGAAAACAATTATAATATAGGTATTACAGGCTCTTATGGTTCTGGAAAAAGTAGTATAATTAAATCATATGAAAAGCAAAACAATAAGAATTTATTATATATATCATTAGCAATATTAAATGAAAATGATAATAATGATACAAATAATAGTCAAGATGTTTCACCATTAGAAGAAAGACTGGAAAAGGCAATTGTTAACCAAATTGTTCACCAGATAGACCCAAAATATATTCCGCAGTCATTTTTAAAATCTAAAAAAGAAAAAAATTATGTTTCAAATGCAGTATTTATGTCTATTGGAATATTGCTGTTATTGTTAAATATTCCTGCAAGTTATAATTATATTGCAAACATAATACCTGATACATTTTTATTGAATTTAATAGAAAAACTAAGAGGATATCTTTTTGTTGGTCTTATAGCTTATGTTATGATTTTATTATACTATATACCAAAAAAATATAATTTTTCATCTATTGTTAAAATTAAATCAGAGTTTTATGAAGTAGAAGCAAATACAAATGAAAATACTAATAATAGCTATTTTGATAAACATTTAGACGATATTCTATACTGTATTAGTCAGAGTAAATGCGATGCAATTGTTTTTGAAGATATTGATAGATTTAATAATCAAGAAATATTTATCAAACTTAAAGAAATCAATAATCTATTAAATAATAGACATATATTTGGTAAATCCAATATTTGTAAAAAAATACCATTTATATATGCTATGAATGACGATTTATTTAAAAGTAATGATAAAACTAAATTTTTTGATGTTGTTATCCCTGTTATTCCATATATTAATGGTGATAATTCAGCAGAAACATTTGATACTCTTTTTAAAAATAAGGAAAAAATAAAACCTGATAGTGTTGTATTAAGTATATTATCTCATTATATTACAGATATGAGATTACTTAAGAATATATATAATGAATATATAATATATATAGGTATATTAGGTAGTAATAATAAGTTTCAACAACATGATTATAATCAATTATTTTCATTAATTGTATATAAAAATTTATATCCAACTGATTTTAGTGATTTGCAATTTAACAAAGGAAATTTATATAATGTAATCAATTCACGAAGTAAGATAGTTAAAGAACAAAGGCAGAACTTAGTTGCACAAATTAATAAAATAGAAGAAGAAATTAAAAAAATAGGAAATGAGCATTTGAAAGATATTAAAGAGTTACAAACTTTATTTTTAAGATTACCATCATCATTCATTTATCGTTCAAATGTCACAATTAAAGACTATTATCAAAATGTAGAAATTGAAAATCTCACTATAAAAAATAATGAATATATGGAAAGAGAAAAATGGCTTGTTGATGGCAAAGAAAATAAGCTTAAAGAATTACAAATCCAGCTTAATGATAGTAATAATAAATTGAATAATTTATCTATAACTAAACTATCTAATATTATAACAAGTGAAATTGATATTAAACAATTTGTAGATGTTAATGATGATATAAATGATAATCATTTGCAATTTATAAGAATACTGCTTGTTAATGATTTTGTAAATGAAGATTATAAAAGATATTTATCACACTTTCATCAGGGAAACACATCCGATAAGGATAAAAATTTCATTAATTCTGTATATGCTAAGGAGCAACCTAAATATGATGAAGAATTAGATAATATTGAGTGGATTATATCTAAAATTAATCCAGAAACATTAGACAATAATTTTGCAGTATTGAATTATTCTTTATTATACTATTTATTAGAAAATTATAATAATAATGAACTAAATAAACTGTATATTAAGATATTAGAATTAATAGAAAATTATAGAGGTAAAGAGAAATATATATTTATTATAGGGTTTTATACATACTGTTTAGATAAAGAGTTAATAAAAAATAAAGATTTACTTAATGATTTATATAAACATAAGCCAGAATTAGTTTCTGATATATTTTTATATAAAACTCCTATCACACCAGATAATTATGCAGTTATTTATTATTCTGTAATAAAAAATAGTAATATTATTGAGATAGATAATATTTACTATAATGAAGATGAAAGTATAAAAAACGAAATATCAGAGTATGTTTCTGCACATAGTGATATTTTTATAAATGATTATATTATAAAAGATACATATTGGAATTATTTAGAAAATTTTAATATAATATTTCAAGATTTAACTCATATATATAAAGATAATCTTGAAGAAGGCAAGTTAGAAAGATTTTTAAGTTATATTTTTCAAAAAGATTTATATAAAGTAAATGAAAATAATATAGATTATCTTGTAAATAATTATTTTAAGTTAAAAGCAAATGAGCCAGTGCAAGATAAATCAGATTATGAAATATATTTACATAATTTATCTTATAAAACAGAAACTTTAAATGAATTTATCAAACTCTTAAATTCCAATAAGATTAATAGTATTAAGTTTGAGTATAGTAAAGATATTGAAAACTTAATAATTAATAATGAAAAAGTTAGTATAGATGATGTGATAACATTTTTAGAAAAGTATGATATTATTATAGATGATATTAGTATAGTAAGAGATGAATTATGGAATGATTTAATAATTAGCCCTAATTTATTAATAAATCCAGTATGGAGCAATATTATTAATTATTATAATAAGTATAAAGATGATAAAGACAAAAAAAGTAATGCAGAAGTACATATAAAAGAATTTTTATTACAACATAAAATGCAGGATAACTTAGATGTTAATTCAAATAAAATTTTATTTACTCTTATTATAGAAAATGAAGTGGAAACAGAAAAATTTTTAAATACTATACAGACTTTTAAACAGTGCGAGAGCATACCAACTGATATTCCAATTAATATAAATAATATGAAAGCACTATTAGAAAATAAAATCTTTGCCCCAACAAAAGAAAATTTTGATATATGCTATAATAAATATAGGGATGCTTTTCACTATTTTATATTGAATAATATTCAATTATATATTGGAAATATAAATTCATATATTATAAGTAAAGAGCAGTTAGAATATATTGTTAATGTAAATAGTATAGATATAGATACTTTATTTATAATAGTGTATCACTATTTTTCTAATAATTCTTATGCTAGTTACAGAGATATAAAAATTAATAATACAGCATTATTAGAGAAAATTTTTACAAGTGAATTAGATAACACTATTAAAATAGCGGTATTTAAAAATAATATAGATGTTATCACTAAAACAGATAGTTTGTTGTTATATAGTTTATCTCATCTGCTGGATAATAATTTATACAATAGAATAAAAAAACTTTTTAACCAGAATTATAAATCTATACGACTATCACAAGAGCAATTTAATGGCTCTAATGATATATTAAACTTGCTAATTGAAAAAAATATATTAGTAAAAAAAGAGCATTCTCAACATATTGAATTATCAATATCGGTAAATTCTAAAAACGATTGCGAAAAAAGTAGTAGATAAAAAAGTGGTTGTTAAATCTCTTTAAATAAAATAATATTTTTTAGCCACAAAAATAAAAT
>NZ_CASEGO010000129.1 GCF_949287625.1 uncultured Brachyspira sp.
TCATAGGTATTCCTTTTTGTTTGTTGTGATAATTTAAATTATAAGGAATACCTCCTTTTTTTAAACTAAAACTGTGCAATATCTATGGCTCTTAAACATAACTTTATAAAAATATGTATTGATATATAAGCATTATTGTGTTAATATACGTATATGAGTAGTAAATTTAATATAGAGATGTTTGATGATGTTGATGTGCTCAAAGAATTGGCTAAAACTTGGCATGCTTATTATGATTTTAGAATGTCATGTATATCTTTAAAAAATTCAGAGTATCTTTTAAGTATATTATCATTAATATTAAATCCTTCAAGTAATTATGAGTTTAAAGATATAGCTATGATATCGTATAGTATATTAGAAGAATATCATTCAAAGTATAAAGAGTTTGCTATATTAAAAGAGTTTGTACAAAGTGATTATAATTCAGAAGTTTTTTCAAATATAGTAAGCAAACTTGAAGATAGAGAAATTAAAATAGATAAAAGCTATGATGAGGAAATATCTTGTATAGACAATGCAGATTTAGATCCTTTATTAAAGTTATTAGTTTATCAAAAAATATCTTATGAATATGTTAAGGATTATCAAAGCTGTTTTATAATATGCAGAGTTGTGTTTAATATTTATTCATACAAATTAAAATTATTAGATAAGCCCATACTTTATCCTTATCAATTTTTTGAAATGAGTATGAATGAAAGTTTTAATAAGGAATCTATAATAAGATATTTGAAATTTTTATGCGGTATATGTTTATATGCTGTTGATACTATTAGCTTTGTGCATAGTAATTTAAAAGTATTAAGAGATAAACTTTTACAAAATAAAAATTTTAAGAAACTAGCTGATTCAAGCGTATTTTATATGATATTTATCACTCCTTATATTAGGATAATAGATTTAATGAGTATGTTTGATTGGAAAAGAGATAAAGCAGCAAGACTATTATCAAGATTAAAAAGCGAAGGTTTATTTATTGAGACAAAATTAAAAAAAGAAAAAATATTTATCAATAAGTATATAATAAACCTGTTTGAATCAGGAGAAGCGTTAAAACCCGAAGAGTTTTTAAATAAGTTTGTATAAAAATACTTGACATTTTTTTAAAAAAGTGTATATTGTTTTCAATATTTATTTAATACCGCGGGGTGGAGCAGTTGGTAGCTCGTTGGGCTCATAACCCAAAGGCCGTAGGTTCAAGTCCTGCCCCCGCTAATAGCCGAAAATATAGGCTTGTTATTTTTTGGCGGCGTGGCTCAGGTGGTTAGAGCATGCGGCTCATATCCGCAGTGTCAGGGGTTCAAGTCCCTTCGCCGCTAATATCTTATAAAAAGGCAGGTGAGTTAATTGGTAAGAGTATTCGCTAATGAAGGCGAACCAGTAGAAAGCGTTATTAAAAGATTCCGCAGAGCTTGTGAAAATGAAGGTATTTTACAAGACCTTAAAGAAAAACAATTCTATAAAAAACCTTCTCTTGAGAAAAAACTTCAAAGAGAAAAAGCTCTTAAAAGAATGAAAAGAAAAATCAAAAAAGAACGCAGATTAGGTTTGCTGTAATTTATCTGTTATTTTTATTAAAGCATTGATATCAAACATATCAGTGCTTTTTTTTCAGCTAATTAATACAGTTGCATACTTGAAAATATTTATTTTTTAATGTATAATTTTTACAATTTTAAAACTAAATAATTTTAAAAGTTTAATAATGCTAATAATTTAATTTAATAATACTTAATAAGGAGAAAATATATATGGCAGCAAAACAGCTATTATTTGATGAAGAAGCTAGACGTGCCCTTATGAGAGGTGTAGATGCTTTAGCTAATGCCGTAAAGGTAACTTTAGGACCACGCGGACGTAATGTTGTAATAGACAAAAAATTTGGTCCTCCTACTATAATAAATGATGGTGTAACTATCGCTAAAGAAATAGAATTAGAAGATCCATTTGAAAATATGGGTGCTCAAATTGTTAAAGAAGTTGCTACCAAAACTAATGATGTTGCAGGTGACGGTACAACTACTGCTACTGTTTTAGCTCAGGCTATGGTTAAAGAAGGTTTAAAAAATGTAACTAGCGGTGCTAATCCTATGCTTATTAAAAGAGGTATAGAAAAAGCTGTTAATGAAATAGTTGGTTATATTAAATCTGAAGCTAAACAAATTAAAGGCAAAGAAGAAATTGCTCAGGTTGCTACTATTTCTGCTAACAATGATAAAGAGATAGGAAGTTTAATCAGCGATGCTATGGAAAAAGTTGGTAAAGAAGGTGTTATCACTGTAGAAGAAGCTAAATCTTTAGAAACTAGCCTTTCATTAGTAGAAGGTATGCAGTTTGACAGAGGTTATATTTCTCCATACTTTGTAACTAACGGAGACAGTATGACTGCTGAATTAGAAGATGCTTTACTTCTTATCTATGACAAAAAAATCTCTAATATGAAAGAACTTCTTCCTATACTTGAAAAAATTGCTCAAACTGGAAGACCTTTCATTATCATCGCTGAAGATATTGAAAATGAAGCTTTGGCTACTTTAGTACTTAACAAAATGAGAGGAGTATTAAATGTATGTGCTGTTAAAGCTCCAGGTTTCGGCGATAGAAGAAAAGCTATGCTTGAAGATATTGCTATATTAACAGGCGGACAAGTTATCAGTGAAGATTTAGGTATGAAACTTGAAAATGCTTCTATTGAGCAGCTTGGTAAAGCTAAAAAAATCACTGTAGATAAAGAAAATACTACTATAGTTGAAGGTGCTGGAAGCAAAGAAGATGTAAAAAACAGAGTTACTGTAATTAAAAAACAAATAGAAGAAACTGACAGTGATTATGACAAAGAAAAATTACAGGAAAGACTTGCTAAACTTTCAGGCGGTGTTGCTGTTATAAATATAGGTGCTGCTACTGAAGTAGAAATGAAAGAGAAAAAAGCTAGAGTAGAAGATGCTCTATCTGCAACTCGTGCAGCTGTTGAAGAAGGTGTTATACCTGGCGGCGGTATCACTTATTTACATGCTCAGCATAAACTTGATTCTTTAAAAGCTGATAATGCTGATGAACAAGTTGGTATCAATATAGTAAAAAGAGCTATAGAAGAGCCTATAAGAATGATAGCTACAAATGCTGGTTTAGACGGTTCAGTTGTTGCTATTCAGGCTAAAGAACAAAAAGGCAATATGGGTTTCAATGCTCTTACTAATGAATGGGTTGATATGTTAAAAGCTGGTATTATAGATCCTGCTAAAGTTTCAAGAAGTGCTTTACAAAATGCTGCTTCTATAGCAAGCCAAGTATTAACTGCTGAAGTTATTATTACTGATATACCAGAACCTGAAAAACCAATGCCTCCAATGCCTGGCGGCGGAATGGGCGGTATGTATTAATAAATAGCCTATAAAAATTATAATAATTAATTTTATAATAAAAAGCCTCAGTATTCTTACTGGGGCTTTATTTTTTATTATATTTGTTTAAAAGTCTGTATATGATTATATATCAAATTTTATAATAGAGTTGCTTCAAAACTACTTGAAAAGATTATATATGAAATTTTGATAATTTATAAATTATTAAAATAATGTTTTATATGTTGTATAATTTATAGTTTTACTACATACATAAACAAATACAATTTGTCAAAATTATTTTTTATATTTAAAATATTTGCAGGGCTTTGACACTACCTAAGTTATTTTGTTGGAACAAAGAACCAAAAAGACGGCATTTCTATACTGAATTTAATAATTTATCTTACATATAAAACATAATTGATACTATTTGATAATAATTTCAATGCTTGCACTTTTTGGTTCTTTTTGCGGCGGGAAAAAGAACAATAAAAAAATTAACAAACTTAAACTATTAATTTAGTTTTGAAACAAGTCTATTATATAATCATTTTAATTTTATAAGTCTTAAATCAAATGCTATCATAAACACACAAGGTAAAAATATCAATGTAATAAGTGTAGAGAATATAAGCCCGTAAGCCAAACTCATAACTATAGGTACTATCAAATCAGCACGTCCTCCTATACCATAAACTGTTGGAAGAAGACCGCCTACCGTTGTTACTGTAGTTAAAAATATAGGAAGAAGTCTTTGAGTAGCACCTTCTACTATTGAGTTGAATGCGAATTTTTTAGGATTGTTCAATGCTTCTGTATCAGTTTTTCCAGATTCTATAATTTTATTTATTAAGTCTATCATTATGATACCATCATTAACAAGAACTCCGCATAAGCCTACAATTCCTATAAAACCAATAAATGACATAGGCATGCCATGAAGATAAAATGCTATAAATACTCCTGTTAATGTAAAAGGTATTAAAAACATTATCATTAAAGGCTGAATAAATTTTTTAAACTGAAGTAATAATATTAAATATATTAAAACTATCGCTATTAAAAGTGTAACAGTGAGCCCGTCTAAAGCTCCTACTGTCTGATCAGCTTCTCCTCCAAAACCTATTATTATACCTGGATATCTCTGAGCAATATCTTTAAACTTATTTTGCACAGCAAACATTACTTGTATAGAAGTATTTTGTCCTTGTATTAAGTCGGCATTGATTGTAATACATCTCTGACCATTATAGTGTCTAATAGAAGATACGCCGTTAGTTTCAACTATATTTGCCACATTTTTTAAATACAAAAGTCTGTTATATGTATTAGGTATAACTAGATTATTAAGTACATTAGTATCAAATATGTAATTTCTGTCTAACTGTACCCTGAAATCTAATTTATAATCAAGTTCCTGTATTGATGTTGCCACTGTTCCGCTGTATGCTGTTCTTAATTCGTTTGCAACATTAGCTACATTCATTCCAAGCTGTGCTATCTCATCATAATCAAATAATACTCTAAGTTCATTTTTACCAGCTTTATCATCATCATAATAGTTAATTACTCCGTTCAAGCTAAGTAAATATGCTTTTACCTCATCTCTTACTTTTCTAGTTTGCTCCAGATTATTTCCGACTATTTTTATATCTACTGCTTTACCAGGGTCCATAGGAAGTTTAACAGATACCATTAAAGCATCTAATTCTTCTCTCAAACTTGTTTTTTCTAATTCTCTGTTTATATCGTCCATTATATCATAAGCTGTTTTTTTTCTTTCTGTAGACGGTATAAGATAAACTGTTATACCTGCTAGGTTTGCTGATTCTTCTGAAATATCAACTATATTTTGATTAACCTGTTTTCCTACAACGCTATTAACTGCTATTAGGTTTTTAGTATCAACTGACTTGTATATAATATTCTCTATTTGTTCAACGTATTTCATAGTATTATTAATAGAGTTTCCTATACCAGAGTCAATATTTATCATTATACTGTCTGAGCTTGTATCATATATTAGTATAAATTTCTTAAGGCTTTCTTTAGCTAAGAAGAATGAAAATATTAAAAGCACTATGAAAAATAAAGCTACTAAATATCTGAATTTTAATAAAGTTTTTAATGCTTTATTAAAAGGATTTTTCATAGCATTAAATAATTTTTCTTTATCAAAGTCCAGAGGATTTTTTATTTTTTTTAAGAATTTCAAGTTTTTCTTAGTTTTATCCTGCAGATTATTTGGAAGTAAAAATATTGCTTGAAATAAACTAGCAATCAAAGCTACAACTACAACTTTAGGAAAAGGAGCTATAAGTTTTCCTACAACATCTTTTATAATAAGCATAGGCATAAAAGCTACAACAGTAGTCATAGTAGCAACAGTTATAGGGCTTACTACATCTTTTACCGCTTCAACTGTTCCTTCCAGACCTGTTTTTCCAGCCTTTTGGAAATCGTATATGTTTTCACATACTACTATACTATTATCAACAACCATACCTATAACAGTAATTATACCAGCAAGTGATATTATATTAAAAGTTAAATCAGAAAAATTAATATATGAGAAAGTGATAAATATAACAACTATCATACCTATGCTTGTAAATAATGCACTTTTAAAATCCAAAAATATTATAAGCACTATCAATATAATAATAAATCCAAAGATTAAATTGCTAGTTGCTACATTTGTTAGAGCTAATACCATTCTTGAAGTTTCGCCCATAGTTGTAACTTCTATATTTTCTGGTATAAGTTTCTGATTATTTTTTAGAAAATTATTAATGTTTTCTGTAGTTTTTACTATATCAGCATTTTCTTTTTTTTGTATGCTTAGGGAATATCCTTCTACACTGTTTATTCTTACATATATAGACTTTTCAACAAAATCTCTATTTACTTTTGCCAAATCCTGTATTCTTACTCTTTGACCGTTAAATGTAGAACGCACAACGACATTAGCTGCTTCTATAGGGTTTTCAAACTGTCCCATTGTTACTATTGTTTTTTCTTCTTCATTTTCCTCTAAGTCGGTATAAAGAGGCTTTTTAAAATCACCGCTTGTAGCTCTTATATTTCTTGCAGAGAGGGAGTTTACTATATCGGTTAAAGAAATATAATATTCCTGCAGTTTTTTTGGGTCAGCAAGTATTTTTACTTCAGGATCTGTTCTTCCCTGTACTGTTATATCAGCAACCCCGTCAACATATTTTAATTGTCTTTCTAATTCTTTACTGAAATCATATAAAACTTTTTCATCTCCTTCAAATCCTTTTTTAAAATGAACTCCTATTTTGTAAATGGATGTAAGTTTTGGGTTTATATCGGTTATTTCTATAGTTTCAACTTCTTCTGCCATATCTGGGACACTCTGCATTTTTCTGAAAATATCATCTTTGGCTTTGCTTGTATCAATTTCCATATCAAGCTGAACAAATATTATAGCAGCATTTTCTGTTATTATAGACGTAAACTCATCTATTCCAGATATAGTTCTTAATTGGTCTTCTATTTGTATAACAGCGTTTTGTTCAACATCTAAAGGAGAAGCACCAGGGTATACTACCTGCAAAATCATTAATTCTAAATCTGTAGAAGGAAATGATTCTTTATCTATATTATAATATGAGTATAAACCTATCATAATAGATACAAATATGATAATGTTTACAAGCATTCTATTACTTGCAAAAAAGTATATTAATTGTTTCATATGTTTTATCCTAAAAATATATATATTATAGTATAGTAAATTTTAATATAAATTTATCTATATAATAAAAAATATTATATAATAATTTATTTTATGTTTAAAATATAGTATTAATTTGTACTAATTAATAGACATAAATATTATAGTGTTCATTATAATTATATTTATCACGAATTTTTTTATGATTATTATTTATT
>NZ_CASEGO010000130.1 GCF_949287625.1 uncultured Brachyspira sp.
ATATGTCTTAAATGTATTATAATACCTGAAATTTAGGTTAAAAATGCAGTCTTTTTGGTTCTTTGTGTCAACAAAAGAACTGGGGTGTGGGGCAAAGCCACACAAATATCAAAATTTAAAAAATTTATTTTTTGACAAACTATATTTGTTTAGGTATATACTAATATCACTATATACAAATTTTCAACTTGCATAATAAATAAAATTCTAATCGCATTGAGCTTTTTATCGATAATGAAAACGATACATATTATACTATGGAGTAATAAAGTGCCAAGATACGAGCAGCTTAAAGCCAAATCTAAAGGTATATCATATACAAGACAAATACGCAATGAAAGCAAAGAGATAAATTTAAAAAAGCCTTTGATTATATCTGTTCTTTTTATCATTATTGCTGCTGTCATTTTTACCACTTTCAAAAAATATTCTCCTATGGTAGATATAGCAATAAAAGATTTTTTCTCTATTAATCATAGAGAGGCTTTGGCTTTGGAAAGTGATGGTATGTCTGAAGATACTGATAAAATGAGCTTTTTGAATAATATACCATTATTTAATTTCTTCATTAAAGCAAATACTAATGAAACTTTATCTGTAATGACCTATGAAACTAATTCCAAAATAGAAGCCGCTTTAGATACATTAACAAATGATTATAATTTTACAAACTCTAATATAATAACTAGAGAATCTCTTCTTCCTTTTTTTAATAACAGCGGAGCAAGTAATTCTATTCTTTATGACAGCGGATATGTAGACTACGGAAATAATCATGCTTCTGTACTGTTTAGAGATGAAAATAATAATTCAAATAATAATATAAATAATATAATAGATGAAAATACAGAAGAATATATAAATAGTGATAATAATATAAGTACTGATAATAATAACTATAATTATTTAGAGCAGATGATTCTAGAAAACAGAAATAATAATAATTCATCATCAAGAAGAAATAATATCATAAGTAATAATAATTCAGCAAATGAAAATAGAGATGTAAAAAATAATTCTTCAGCTATAAATAACTCTCATTCAGTAAACAATTCTTCTAATGAAAATAAAAGAATTGAAACAAATACTAATACGCCTAAAAGTATATTTGATGATATTCTAAAGCCTAAAGAAAATATAAAAAGAGAAACTACAACTATGAAGCCTGCATCTTCTACTACTTTCTCAAGCAGACCGCCTCGCAGCTATAATAATACTAATCAATATAGAAGTGCAGATGAACACTTGAAAAATAATAATACTGTAAATAATACAGATAAGTATATAGAGCAAAATAATGAAACTATACTATCATCAGACAGCTCTATTAAAAGAGAAGAAAACAGAATAATAAAAGAAAGTATTAAGAAAGAAAATAATTCTTCTTCTATGCCTGCACAGGATAGAAAGGATATTATCCGCTCTTCTATATATACAATGACTAATTCTTTGGATAAGGCTAATATTGATTATAATAGAGTTATAAATGATATGGTTAATCCAAATAATAATAATGTTATTAAAAGAGAGGATAATACTAAGAAAGAAGACAATATAAAAAAAGATAATTCTATTAAAGATGAAAATAATAGTGTAAACAGTATCAAAGAAGATATAATGAAAAAAGCCCAAAATGATATTAATAATTATAATATTAGAAAAGCAAATAATACTGTAGAGAGGGCTTCTTTAGAGAGAGCTTTAAAAGATAATAACGATGAAGGTATATATTTGGTAGAATACAGCGAAAGCACTGGAGCTATAACATTAATATTTAGAAGCAGAAAATTTAATAATAATTCTTCTATAAAAGAGGCTATAGATGAACTTCTTATTGGTGCTACAGATGAAGAAAATAACAGAAACATTATAAGCTGCATACCTAAAGGCACTAAATTACTTGACATATTTGTAGAGGATAACACTGTATATTTAAACTTTAATGAAAACTTTGAGTTTAATCCTTTGGGCAGCGAGGGAACTATGGTACAGATTTATCAGTTTGTATATACAGCTACTCAGTTTGAAGGTATAGATAATGTTATATTCCTTATAAATGGAGAGCTTCATGAAACTATAGGTTCTGAGGGTGCTATAGAGAATATGCCTTTTAAAAGATTTGAATAAAAAAATATTAATTAATATTTATTATATACTATAAAGCTGAATTCTTTTCTTATAGGAAGTATCAATTTGGAATGTGTTTTATTGTTCTCGTCGTATATTTGTAAATGATTATGCGGTTCAAGGTTTTGATTAAAAAGTCTTAAATCGCATAAGGCAAGACCAAATCCTGCACTTTCGCTATTGTCCAACTGCTCTGTGAAGAATTTTTCTATTAGATTTTTTTTATAGTATTCTTTGAAAGTTAATCTTTTAGAGTCTATTCTAGTTCTGCTTATCATAGTTAGCGGTGCATCATTAACTATTTCAAAGTATATATCATTTTTATTTATTCTTGAGAGCAGTTTAATTGTTAATTTCTTTTTTATATCTTGATTGCATAGAAGTAATTTTGAGTATTTTTCTTCATCTATTGGTATATTATTATCAATATCTTTTATAAGTTTATTTTCTAATCTTATATATTCTTTAAGTTCATTTTTAGTATCATCATCTTTTAATATATTAGAATATTCGCTCATTATATCATAATCATCAAAATATTCTCCGCTTTCTATTTTTTTCGTGAAATTAGGGAATTTTTCTTCCAGTATTTTTATTGTTATGATATGGAGATATCTAGCTTTAATGGCATTAGATATAAGTTCCATTATAATATACACAGCATCACTTGCATATTTTTCTATTTTGTATTTTTTTAATATTTCTTCTATTATAAATATTATTTTTTGCTTAGTAATATTATCAAGCCAAGTAATATAAAATTTAATAGGTTCTTTTTTATGATTTTTTATATACTGCTGTATTTCTTCTATATTAGTTGAAGCGTCTATCATGATTTTATAATCTCTTTTGCTATGCGTTCAAGCACATTTTTTTCGCCTAAAGTTTCTCTTACTCTAAGCAGATTGCTGCTTACTTTTTTATAATATTCTTTATCGGTTAGATATTTTATAATATGACTTGTAATAGCATTCGGATTACAGTCATTTTGCAGTAATTCTGGAGCTGCCTCTTCATTAAGCAGAACATTAGGCATTCCAACATACTTTATATTTGTAAGTAATTTGCCAAGAAAGAATGTAATATATGATATTTTATAGCATATTACCATAGGCTTACCATAACATGCAGCCAAAAGACTTGCAGTACCGCTTGACATTATTAAGGCATCAGAGTATGAATATACATAATCTTTATCTTCTCCTGATAATAGTGAGTAGCTTACATCTTTTAATAAATCTTTATAATTATCAATAATTTTTTTTATAGGTTCTGTATATTCAGGGTATGCTATAGGTATTACAAATCTTATATTGGACGAAAGCATATCATTAAGCATTTTTATAGATTTGATAAATACAGGAGCAAGCTGTTTTATTTCCTGATGCCTGCTTCCAAAAAGTACTCCTACTGTATATTCTTTTTTAGGCATATTAAGTTCTGGTATTTTTTTATCATAATCCAAATCAGCAAATGGATGTCCGCTATACATTACATTGCAGCCGTATTTTTTATATACTTCATAATCAAATAAAAATGGTGTTATTATTTTTTTAGCAGAAAGAAGTTTCTTTGCATTCCAAGCTCCCCATATACCTACATGAGGCGGAAAATAATATATATATTCTATATTATTTGCCTTGCAGTATTTAGCTAAAAGTAAATTAACTCCCTGATTATCAACTAAGAGCATAATATCTACTTTATTTTTTTTAAGATAGTCCTGAAGTATATTGAAAGCACCAAGTTTTTTAAAAGCATATACTGGATTAGCACCCTCAAATATTCCCATAGTGGATAAAGTAGACATGTCGGATAATATATTGACATTTGCTTTTTTCATTTCAACGCCGCCGAATCCGTCTAAAATTATACTAGGGTCTAATTCCTTTATCTTTTTTGCTAATAAAGCTCCTTGAATGTCGCCAGATACTTCTCCCGTAGCTATAAATATTCTCATATTGTTTGTAGTTTTATTTTGAACAAATTATACAGTTTTTTTAGGAGTAATTCCTCTTCTTGCTTTAGAAATAAACTCTACAATACTTCTAGCTATATCATTTAATGAATTGTCATTTAAATATGTATCTAAAAACTCTTGTTTTGTTTTATTCCAATTATACCACATATCATAAGCTGCTTCAGCCTGAGATATCTGCTCGGATGTAAAACCAGCTCTTCTCATACCAACCAAATTTAATTTATAGATAATGGCCTCTCCAGCATGAGCTGTCAAAGCAAAAGGAAGTATATCTCTTCCAACTGCAGACATACCGCTAATCATAGCATACTGTCCAATAGCACAAAATTGATGTATTACACAGTTTCCAGATATAAAAGCACCTTTTTCTACTCTTACATGCCCTGCTACTAAAGCACCATTACATATAATTACATTATCCTGTATTTCGCAGTCATGGGCAACATGACCTGTAGCCATTATATAACAGTTATTTCCTATTGTTGTTTTTGCATTTTCTTTAGAAGCTCTGTGTAAATTAGCGAACTCTCTGATTTCATTTCCATCTCCTATTTCTAGGAAAGTTACTGTTTTTCTGTCAAAGTGTATATCCTGAGGCAGATTGCCTAGAACAGCATGATCATGAATAATATTATTTTTTCCTATAGTAGTATATTCTTTTATAACTGTATGAGCACCTATAACAGTATTTTCTCCGATATTTACTTCTCCTTCTATAATAGCATAAGGACCAATTACGGCACTATCTGCTATTTTGGCAGATTCCGATATAATTGCAGTTTTATGTATATTATTTGACATTTTAATTTCCTAATTATTTTTCTATTTTCATAGCCTCTTTATCTACTAAGAATAACCCCAAATCAGCAGAGCATGCAAGTTTATCATTTACTTTAACTTCGCCATGTGTCTTGAGCAGATTGTTACTGAATGCTTCAACTGTAACAAACATATCCATAACATCGCCCGGTATTACAGGGTTTTTAAACTTTACATTATCTATTTTAGCAAAGAACATAAACTTTTTGCCGTATTCATCAGGCTTTAAAATCTTTGTATAGCAGTATATTCCAGAAGTCTGAGCTAATGCTTCAACCATTAAAACCCCAGGCATAATAGGGCTTTCAGGAAAATGTCCAGTGAATTGGGGTTCATTAAAAGTTACATTTTTTACAGCATGTATTTTTCCTTCTTCAATACTTTCTACTTTATCTACAAGCAGAAAAGGGTATCTATGAGGTAATAATTCCATTATTTTGTTTATATTAATTTTTTCCATTTGTCATATTCCTTTAAACAAATAAATATAAAAAAAATTATATTAATATATGTAGAATTATATCATATAATGATAAACCTTACAAGTAAAAATATATATGATTTTTACTTGTAAATTATTTATATTTTTTAGTTAAACATTTGCCATCTTAAAAATATTATAAACATCATCTCTATTTAAAGCTCTAAAATGTTTAAACTCTAGTTTTCCGTCTTTTATACATCTTCTTGTTAAATCTTGTAAAACTTCTTCGCTTTGCACGCCAATTCCTAGCTCTGTAAAATTAGTAGGCATGTTTATTTGTTTAAAATATTCTATAGTTTTTTCTATGCCTTTAAGTCCAGTATCATCATCTATACCCCAAACATTTTTTGAGTACTGAATAAATCTTTGTCTCTTATCTTTAAGGCAGTATTTAGCCCAAGAACCCCACATAGCAGAAAGACTTGCTCCATGGGCTACATCAAATTTCGCACTTAATTCATGACCGAATTTATGAACTATAAAATCAAAACTAAGTCCAAGACCAGTTAAAGTATTATGAGATAAACTTCCGCACCACATAAGCTCGCTCATAGCGTCATAATTAGTTTTGTCTTTCATAGCTATTAATCCATTTTTAAATATTGTTCTCAAAACCGCCTCAGCTATAGCATCAGTTGTCTGATTATTATCACCGTTTACAGAGCCTTCGCTGTCTCCAAAATATCTGTCGAATGTATGCATAAGCATGTCTGATATTCCGCATGCCACCTGATAATAAGGCAGAGTAAATGTAAGACAAGGATTCATTATTGCAAATTTAGGACGGTTAAACTCTGTAGGAAGTCCTCTTTTATCTAATGTTTCTTCATTTGTAAGTACTGCCGAATTACTTGTCTCACTTCCTGCTGCTGATATTGTAAGTATGCAGCCTATAGGCATACTTTTTTCTACTTCTTTTACTCTAGTCCAAAAATCCCATATATCAATTTCTGGATTAGATGCCCCATGTGCTATTGCTTTGGCTGTATCTATAACGCTTCCGCCTCCTACTGCCAGTATAAAATCAGCATCAAAATCTATTGCTTTTTTTACGCCTTCTCTTGCATGGGATAGAGTAGGGTTAGCTCTCACATTACCAAATAATTCATATTCTATATTTTCTTTTTTTAATATGTTTTCTACTTTATTGAGAAGTCCGCTTTCTTTTACGCTTTTTGTGCCGTATACCGCCAATACTTTTTTGCATCCTAAATTTTTTATTTCACTGCCAACTTTGTTTTCTGTATCTTTTCCAAATATTACTTTTGTAGGATTATTAAATATAAAACTTTGCATGTAAATATCCTTATGTTTTTTATAGTATTATAAATATTTTTCTTTGTTAATCAAGTTGGTATGATGCAGTTTATTTTTTTATATATTTGTTTAGGTATATACTGAAAATTTTTAACTTTGTCAATTGGTATACATTATACAGAATTATCAACTTTTTTGTCGCACACGCTTTGCGGGCTTCGCCAAAGTTTTTATCCTTCGGATACGTTTCACGAAAAACGCAATTTCTAGAACTTTATATTTTAAAGATATGTATTAAACGTATGGTAATCTCTGAAATTTGGGCTAAAAATGCAGTCTTTTTGGTTCTTTGTGCCAACAAAAGACTGTATTTGTTTAGGTATATACTAAAAATTTTTGAGTTTGTCAATTTTTTTTATTCAACTTTTTCCCGCCGCAAAAAGTTGCAAAAAGTGCAAGTAAAAAAATAATACTAAATAGTACTAATTATTTTATATGTATGATAAATTACTAAATTTAGTGTAAAATGTAGCCTTTCGCTTCCGACACCACAGGTGGACTTCGTCGGCACGCAGAGCGAGGCAGACAGGTGTCATAAAAGAACTGGGGTTGCCGAAGGCACGCAGAGCGGGCACGACTGTGTGCTTCGCAGCAAAGCCTCGCAAATATCAAAATTTAAAAAATTTATTTTTTGACAAACTATATCTGTTTTAGGTATATATTAAAAATTAAGGCTTGAATTAGAATAAAAAACTCTAATATCAAGCCATAATAAATATTAAAAAAATGAGTATACTAATATGCTTAATTATTATTTAGCTGCATTTCCTGCAACATTAAGTGAATCCCAAGTTCTAGCAAAAGGCGGAGCATAACATAAATCAAGCATTCCTAATTCATCTACAGTAATACCTGCATATATACAAGCTGCTATAACATCACATCTTAATACTGCCCCTCTTTTACCTAATATCTGACCTCCTATAATCTTTCTATTGTCTTTTAAATATATTAATTTTATATGCAAATCCTGATAGTCTGGATAATAATGAGTATGATCCAAATCTTTTATAGTAACAGTTTTATAATCCATATTTCTTTTTTTAGCTTCCTCTTCAGTAATACCAGTTCTTGCCGCCTCTAGCTCGAATGCAAGTATGCAGGCACTAGTTAAACTTCCTGCAAATTTTTCATGTCCTCCAACCAAATTACTAGCAGCCATTCTTCCAAGTTTGTTGGCACCAGTTGCAAGAGCAGCATAAGTTTGACTGTCAGTTACTCTGTCATATATGCTTGCACAATCGCCTGCAGCATATATGCCTTCAATACTTGTTTTAGCTTCTCTATCTACAAGTATAGCTCCATTATCCATTAGTTTTATTCCAGCTTCTTTTGCCAAATCACTATTAGGAACTACACCTATAGCAACTACAACATAATCAGCATCATATTTACCTTTATCTGTAACAACAGCTTTAACATTATTATTACTATCAGCTTCTAATGATAAAACTTTTTCATTAAGACGCAAATCAATATTTTCTTTGATATGCTCTATTACCATATCAGAAAACTCTTTATCAAATTTACCTCCAAATACCCTGTCAGAACGCTGTATCATAGTAACATTTTTGCCTGTGTGCTTTAATGCATGAGCTGCCTCTACTGCTATAAAACCAGCTCCCAAAACCACAACATTTTTTATATTTTCATCTTTCATTTTTTCTTTCATGCTGATAGCGTCTTTAAAATCTTTTAAAGTAGATACATTTCCTATATTAATGTTTTCAATATTTGGTATTATTGATTTAGCACCTGTAGCTATAAGTAAAGAATCATAACTATCTTCAAACTCTTTATTATTATCTATATCTTTAACCAATACCTTCTTGTTTTTAGCATCTATTTTTAATACTTCATGTTTCACTTTCAAATTGATTCCAGATTTTATAGTAGCCTCAGCAGTCCTTGCTATCATAGTATTAGGGCTTTCATAGAAACCTCCTACATAATAAGGCATTCCGCATGCTCCCCAAGAAACTACATCAGTTTTTTCATATACAGTAATTTCTGCTTCTTTATCTAGTCTTCTTGCTTTGGCAGCCGCACTCATTCCAGCAGCTACTCCGCCTATTATTATAACTTTTTTCATATTTAGAAACTCCTTTATTATATTTTCATCTATATACCCATATATAGTATATGTATTTTAATTATATTTGTCAATTTTTAATTATTATTTTATATTATATTATTAAAATTTAAAGTAATTAAAAAGGCTGAAAAAGTTGAAAAAAAACTAATTATGAATATACTAGTATATAATTTTTTATTTAATAATTATGAGTAATGGGATTAATAGTTATTATGGATAATGATGATAATTTAGAAAATAGAATTAATGATATGATATCATATTATAAGAATATATTAGAGCAGGATTCTAATAATTATAAAGCAATGACTGATTTTGGTATTTTTTATACACAGCTTGGAAGGCATATTGAAGCTATAGAGATATTTAAAAAGGCATTAACTATCAATAATAATGATTACTCTTTATACAGACTTATAGGTATGTCATATATAAAAATAAAAAATTATCATAAAGCTATAATATATTTAAAGAAGGCTTATCAGCTTGAGAATAATGATTATATAAGTTTAAATTGGCTTGGGCATTGCTATATAAAAATATGCAGGTATGAAGAGGCTGTAAAAATATTGAACAAATCTTTTATTATAGCTCCGAAAGAATATATTAATTGGCGTAATTTGGGTTTGGCTTTATATCATCTTAATAGAATTGATGAAGCAATAGAGTCATTTGAAAGGGTTATGGAGCTTAATAAATATGATTATGACAGTTATTATTATTTAGCTATTTGTTATAAAGAAAAATATGATTATAAAAAGGCTGTAGAAATATTTAAAAAAATAATAGAAGCAGAAAATAATAATTACTCGGCTTATTTTAATGCTGGACTTTGCTTTTTTATGCTTGATGATTTTTCAAATGCTTTGATTTATTTTAATAATGCTCTTAATATAGAGAATAACGATTATCTTATTTATTATTATATAGGAGTATCTTATTATAATATAAAAGACTATATTAATGCTATAGAGTATTTAAATAATTCTATAGAAAAAAATAATACTCATTCTTCTTCATACTATTATTTGGGATTATCGTATTATTCTGCTGGTCTTTATGATAATGCTGTTAATATGCTTGAAGAATGTGCCAAACTAGATGAAAGCAACAGAGAAATATATATGTCTCTTTCAAGTGCATATAGTGCCTTAGGAGACAGTGAAAACTCTATAATAGCATTTAATAAATATAAAAATCTTAAAGGCTAATTTAATTATTCTTCTATATTTTCTTCATCATCATCAAGAACTGTAGTATTGATTATAATGCCGTATCCGCTTATTTCTAATTGATATTTATCATCTAATATTATTATAAATACTTTATCTTTTCTTTCTATATCAGTTATTTTTGACAAAGGATATTCACTATCTATAACATTAACCATAGATTTATGTATGCAGCTTCTTGGTATTCCTTGACTTTTGGCTTCATCTGTTACAGCAGTAATTTTTTTCCATAAGCCTGTATGATAAAATACAAAATGATATCCAAAATCTATATCTGTCTCATAACCGCCGCCGCCCTGATATAATGATACAGTTTCTATATTATTTCCAGGGAAGTTTAAGTTAATAAAGTTTTTGGCTTTAAGAGGAAGAGAGTTTTCTGTTAAAGACTGAGAATACAAAAATATAGTGCATATAAAAAGACATATGCAGGTAATAAAAATATTTTTTACACATTTCATAATTATTATAATATTTCGTATTTTATTATCTTTATATTAATAATTTTTTTTATTTTTATCATATTTATATAAAAAAATAATGACTTAAAACCTTATAGTGTTAAGTCATTATTTTATATTTTTAAATTAATTATATTATTCAGCAAATATACCAGTTTCAGATTCTTTTATAACATCATTATATTCATCAATTAATGATTTGTATTCTTTTTCATCATTTAATATTAAAGCATCATCTGGTATTAAGGCATCATTATAATGATTATGCTGTTCTTTTATATTATTTTTTATTATATTGTTTTCTGTCATAATATTTTCTCCTTTTCTTAAATTAATATATTCTAGTTTTTGTGATACTTATTATATATAATGTACATATTATATTGTTTATTTATTATATTATAGAAGAAATTAGCTAATTTTTTATTTATAATCAACCTTTCTAGTATATTATAATAATAACAATTTTTTTTAAGTAGGTATAATTTTTTTGAGATATTATATAAATATTTAAAAAATATAATTGTTTCAGTATATACTGAAAATTTTTAAGTTTGTCAAAAGTTAGTTTTTAAAATTTATTGTTTGTGGTGGCTTTGCCCTGCGAAGCACGCAGTCGTGCCCGCTCTGCGTGCCTTCAGCAACCCCAGTTCTTTTATGACACCTGTCAGCCTCGCTCTGCGTGCCGTAGTCAGGCGAAAAGACTGCATTTTACACTGAATTCAGTAATTTATCCTACATATAAAATAATTAGTACTATTTAGTATTATTTTTTTACTTGCACTTTTTGCAACTTTGACGAAGTCCACCCGTGGTGTGCGGCTGGAAAAAGTTGAATAAAAAAAATTGACAAACTCAAAAATTTTTAGTATATACCTAAACAAATATAATTTGTCAACTTTGAGCTATTGATAAATGTAATTATAAGTTATAAATAGTATAAAGTATTATTAGTAATTAATAAAATAAGTTTTATAAGTTTAAAATGTAAAACAAATAATTTATTTTTTATAATAATAGGTAATCAGCCGCACGTATCGTTGACATTTGATAAGAATAAACAATACTGTGTGGGAAGATGCCCACGAAGCGTCCCGAACGAAGATGATGGAGAGCTCGCGGTTGACAAACTTAAAAATTTTCAGTATATATTCAGCTTCTTATATTGCCTATGCTTGGATCTTCTATATTATCATTTGGAAGTAAGTATATATTATTATTTTGGTCATTGTTATTATTTTGATTATTTTGAATATTATTATTTTCTTCCTGCTGATAAGTATTAGCACCTTCTTCTAAAGGAGTATAGTAAAAGTCATCATCCTCTTCTGCCCCTTCATTAGTGACAGCATCATTTCTTTGAGTACCGCTTCTTATATGGTCTATAGGGCATTGAGTAGATAAATCAACATTTCCTCCTACTGTAAGAGGGGCAACATTTACGCATGTATGATTTCTAGGGAGACCTGAATCCTGACAAATTTCTACAACTAATACATCATTAGGTATAGGCCAATGGAATTCTCTTTTAGATGACGGAGTTATAGCATTAAGATATTGAAAAGTTGCTAAAGCAGTAGTAGCACCTCCTGTTACATTATTTGGGAGCAAATCATTTCTGTCGCTTCCTATCCAAGTAACTGTAACTATTTCATCGTTATATGCAGCAAACCAATTATCTCTGTGTTCGCTTGTTGTACCTGTTTTAGCAGAATATGAAGGATATTTAAATCCGTAAGTATTAGCACTTCTGTATGCAGTGCCGCCCGGTGCTATAACTTTCTGCAAGGTAGTATTTAAAAAATAATATGATGAAGGAGAAGTAGCACTTATTTTATGAGGGGTTCTGTCTACCAAAGCTGTAACGCTAAGCTCATTTCCGTCCATATCAATAACCTTATCTACTATATATGGTTTATATTTTATCCCTCCGTTTGCCAAAGCACTATATGCTGATGCCAAATCAAGAGGACTCATCTCCATAGTACCTAAACCTATAGATAAAGCATTTGGTATATAAGCATTCTCTCCAAAAAACTCTCTTGAATGCTCTATAAAATATGAAAGCCCTATATCATTTAATAATTTAACTGCTATTGTATTAATTGATTTTGATAAAGCTGTTTCTAAAGTTATTTCTCCTCTATATCTTCTGTCGAAGTTTCTAGGAGAGTAGGCAGGCTTACCTGCCCCCTGAGGATAAGTATAATTAGTATCAAGCATAGTAGAAAAAGGCTGTGCTCCGCCTTCAAATGCATACAAATATATAAAAGGTTTTATTACGCTTCCTATCTGTCTTTTAGCCTGCACTGCTCTGTTAAACTGATTTTGAAGAGTATAACCGTCTCCGCCTATCATAACAAGTATACCGCCTGTTTTAGGATCTATTGATACCATTGCTCCCTGATAGCTTCTATTAGAAGTGCTTGACTGCAAAGATCTTATATTTTCTTTCATTACAGAATCGGCTGCTCTGTAGTATCTTTCATTTACTGTTGTATATATTTTTAACCCAGATAATGCAAGTTCATCTTTATTAAAATAGTTTAATAACTCTTGTCTTACATATTCATTAACATATGGAGTTCTGTTTACTGTCATTTTCCATTGAGCACCTTTTACCTGTTTATTGATATTTGTATATTCTTTATCAAATAAATCAAGTTCTTCCTGCATTGTTTGTTTATCTATAATATTGTTTTTTACAAGTCTTGATAATATCTGCTCAACTTTTTTTCTGCTGTTATCTGGATTATTAACTATAGAATAGTATGTAGGATTAGGAAGCATACCAACTAATATAGCATATTCTAATAATCTGCATTGTCTTAAAGGCTTATTGAAATAATGATTAGCAGCAGCTTCAAATCCATAGTTTCCGTCTCCTAGATAAACAGTATTAAAATACATCGCTAAAATTTCTTTCTTTGTGTATTTCTCTTCTATCTCTCTTGCTGCAAACATTTCAAATAATTTACGCTCTATAGTTCTTTCACTTTTTGTAAATAGAAGTTTGGCTAGCTGCTGAGTAAGTGTTGAGCCTCCTCCTACTATTCTTCTTGTTAAAATAGTCTGAATACCCAAATATGCTGTTCTGAAATAGTTGATACCTTTATGAGAATAGAATTTCTGGTCTTCCATTAAAAGAAGAGTCTGCTCTAAAAGAGGATTAATATCATCTACATTAACAACCTCATAAGCAGGAGGCATATATTCACCTATAAGTATATTATTTCTGTCATATATTTTTGTAGGCGGAGAATCTCCAAACGGATTTAACGGATTAAAATACCTTATTCTCTTTTCATTTCCTCTTATAACTATTATATCATAATATTCGGCAAGCATAGCCATACTTTGATCTCTTCTTGAAACCCAGTCTTTATATACTCCTCCTACAAAGTACATACCTACTATACCAACTGCAACAAATACAAATAAACATATAATAAAAATAGTTAATATAAATTTTTTTAATTTAGATTTCTTCTTTTTAACGCCGTTATTATTTTCTTGATTTTTTTTCTTAAACATTTATTAATAATCACCATATTGACATAATATTTTTCTATATCATACTATAATATATATATCTTTGCAAGCAGAATTTGTTTAAGAGCCATAGATATTGCACAGTTTTAGTTTAAAAAAAGGAGGTATTCCTTATAATTTAAATTATCACAACAAACAAAAAGGAATACCTAT
>NZ_CASEGO010000131.1 GCF_949287625.1 uncultured Brachyspira sp.
AAAAACATTTAATAATTTTTTTTATCTTATATTTGCTTAACCTATTGTATTTCATACTCTTTTCTTATATCTACATAAAAGATACTAGTCAAGAGCCTTAATTTAATATTAGATTCTGGTATTGATTATGTATTAGAAAATATGGATTTAGTAACCAATTATAGCAATGATAAAATTTCTTTTTTAACTAACAAATATGGGAAAGAAGATTTATTTATGAATATTCTTTTACTTTTGTCTCAATCTAATATTTTTACATTTAAGATGATAGAGCAGGTAGTAAAAGATGATTGGAATATTGTTAAGAATTATTTAGATATTTTATATAATAATTTTTTTATTGATTATATAGATACTTCAAAAGAATATCTTCAGCTTAATTCAATAGTGAAAGATTATGTTCAAAGATTAGGACTACAATTATCTGATAAATATAAAGAAAATCTAAAAGAATATATAGATAAATCAATTAGTAAGGGTGTTGAATTATTCGAGGATTTATCTTCATTTATGTTTGTGGGTAAAGAATTATTAAAAAGACAAGACAGTGCTAATAATTTTATACCATTACTTATTCCATCTGTATATATTAATGCATTAGCTGAATTATATTATGAACGACGTTATAATAATGTTATTAAGATTGCTACTAAAATCTTAGAAGAAAAATGTATAAATACTGTTAATATTGGCAGTATAAGTGAAAATAGTGATAATTTAGATGGTAAAGTTAGGCGTGAATTACTATACTGGAAATGTAGTGCTCTGGCAAGAATAAGAGATGTTAAATTTTTAGAAGAAGTGCAACAATTAAGTGGGGATGATAAACATTTTTTATTAGGTTTTTATTATCGTCTTACTGGAAAACATCAAAAAGCAATAGAGCATTTAAAATTAGTAAAATCCCATTTACTATATTATCGAGTTAGTAGAGAGCTTGTTCAGGTCTATTTAAATATGGAATTATATGAAGATGCATTAAAACTAGCAGAAGAAAGTTATAATAGAGATAAAAATAATCCATATATAATACAAAGTTATTTTCGCTGTATTATTAAATTAAAAGGCAAACAAGAAAAGGAATTATTAAATATATTGTTACAGAATTTACAAAATTCTTTACATAAAAAAGCTAAAGAAATGTATTTAACTTCAAAAGCACAGTATTACACATATATAGAAAATGATTTTACAAATGCTTTGGAATGTATAAATGAAGCTATTGGTCAATTTGGTGATAATATTTATCCATACATCCATAAATTAGAGATTTTATATACTAATTTAAAGGATTATAATGAACTAGAACGCGTTGTTCAAATAATTGATGACAAATTTGTTGACCAAAATGATGTTCATACAAATTCATATAAATATCTTCCTTATTTAATAGCTAAATATATAATAGCCAGAAAACATGGAGATATGAAAGCTGCTAAATATATAGAAGAAATAAATAAAAATTTTCCAACATATGATGTTAATAAATTATCATCGTTTATGTAGTTTATATAAATACTATTTCCAAAATCGGTGGTATGATTGATAATATACAGAATATGTTATTATAATAAAATTATGCAGCAGCTTTAAGATAACATTAAATGGTGAATAATATGGATTATACAAAATATTTTTATAACTCTATAAGCAGTAGTATTGAAACAACGGCATCTCAATTAGTAAAAAATAATGGCAAAAATAAAGGAGATAGTTTTCTCTATACTATTTTTTCTAGTAATGGGGCTTATAAAAATGAAAGTATTACATTTAAAATATCAATTTCTGAACTAGAAATTTCCCAGGAAAATAGTGCTGTATATAAAAAATTAAAACTTGATATAAAGTGTGTAGAGCCAGAGTATGATGAAATATTTAAAATATATTTTTATGATGATAAAATAGCGAGAGATTTGATTTCTAAAGATATTCGTAATTCTAATACATTTGTATTTAATGAAAATAATACTTATGAAACAGACTATTTTATTTTTGTTATATCAGAGAAAGGGTTTCATTTGTGTGATAAATCTGCTGCTAACCAAAAAGATAAATATAGTGATTTGACAATAGAAAGATTTGACAGATTTTTAAATTTATACCTGCTTACATTAGCATATAATATAAAAATGGAAAATTTTTTAGAAAAAGGTGCAGAATTATATGCTGATAATACTCAGCAGGTAAGCAATATCATGAATTTGAATGAGTCAATACATGCTTTTGATTTGCAGTATTTTTTTGAAAATCCTGTAAAGATGAACAGGCATGAAACATATAAAATATGGGAAATTATGTCTGCTAAATATAAAGTTAAAGACAGACATGATGAAGTAAAAATGCAGGTATTATCATTAACTGAAATATTAGTTAAAAATAAAGAAAAATTATTAGAAGAAAAAGAAAAAAATATTAGAAAAAGAGAAGATAAATTTCATAAAAATATTGCAGTATTAGGTATTTATTTAGCAATTATACCTATTTTTATTGAAATATTAAATAATTTTAAACCGCTTGCAGAATATAAATTATATATATTGATTGCAGTGCTTGCTGTTACTGTAATAATACTGCTGCCAATCTTATTCAAGAAAAATGAATAATATATTTTTATTTAATTTCAATTTCTTCTCCGTCTGTGGGTATTATAATATTTTTATCTGGAAATAAATTAAGCATTATTTCTGGTATATCTGTGTGTATTGGTATAATGCATGACGGATTAATTATTTTAACCATTTCTTTTATGTCTTCAACATAGGCATGGCCGCTTGTATGCAGGTATTCCCATTTACCTGCTAGAGCAAGGAATTCTGGTATTGTGCTTTCTGGGTGTGTGCGGTAGCCATCCCACATTGAGTAAAGCATAATACTTTTATCTTTATCAAACTCTGGGATTATTTTGCGAAACATACTGTTATCCCGCACCATCATAAGAAAGCCTTTTTCTTTAAATTTTGGAAGAAGGTTAATGCCGTATGTTATTTTTTTAATATTATCGCATAATTTAGAATGGTCTTTCCAATGTTCTTTTATTATATTCAGCAGTTTATTCTGGTATTCATCGCATATAAAATATTTGCCTTGTGGCACAGCTTTAGCAAAACCGCATATTCTTTCAAGGTTTGTGCTTGATGTATATGCAAAAACATATTTATATTCTTTCATATATTTTTTTACTTTATGCTGCAGCTGGCATTCTGTTATAATTTCTTTATTTGCTTTTGAAATATTTGTGCCTTCTGTAATTAATACATCTACTTTTTTTATAAGGCCGCGAAGAATTTTTGTTACAGCCTTTCCACGAAAGCCATGTGTACGAAAATCACCAGTATGTAATATTTTCTTGCCTTCAGCTTCAATTAGAAACATATAGCTGTCGCAGGCTGAATGGTCTATTGAATATGGGGTAACAGTAATATCTCCAATGGGTATTTTTTGACCAGCTTCAAATATTTTTGCAGATTTTATTCTGTTTATGGTTTCCTGTTCTGCATTTTGCATAGTTGTAAGAAGAATATCTTTTGTAAGCTCTCCCATAAATATTGGTATATCTTTTCTAATATTTGGCAGCTGCCCTGTATGGTCGCCATGGTAATGAGTAAAAAAGACGGCACTGCATTTACCATTTTTATCTGTAACGCCTGATATATTAAGTGGCTTAGGCTGATAGCTGTTATCCATTGTAAGTTCATCACCCATATCTATTATAATACGGGTAGAATCGGTTTTTATTTCAACAGCTATACCGCCTATTTGATGTGAGCCGCGATGAATAATTATTTTCATTTATTCTCTCTTATTTATATGTCGCCAAATAATAAAGATTTACCATCTTGCAGTTCCCAGCCTTTTTTTGCTCTGTTATATTCTATCCATTCGCCTGTTGCCTGCAGAGAAGCAATATATCTTTGTATAGTTCTTTGTGACAGTTCCATAGTTTCAGCAAGTTCACGAGTGGTAATGCCTGGGCGGTTACGAATAAGAGATAATATTTTTATACCATCTGCTAGTTTTTTACTGAAACTGGCAGCTTTTTGTGATTTGCTGTGAGCAGAAAGCAGTATATATTTTAAATTATTTTCAATAATATCAAAACTTTCATAACACTTAAACTGTTTTTTAAGAGCACCTTGTGGTACAGGCGTACCAATCCATATAACTGTTTCATATGTGCAGCCATTGATTTCTGTATAATAATCAGTAATCATATTATAATCATCATTTGATAATTTTGCTGCATTAATTGTTACAGCAGATGCACTAAATGCTATAATATCAGTTGCACATTCAGTATTCATTACTTTATAATCATGGGCAGGAATATTTTTTAAAATAATACTGTTTTCTTCATTAGTCAGCCCATAAGTGATTATTCTATGTTCGCCAATCATTTATTATCCTTTAATATTTTATTATTTAGAGAGCATATTTATAAAGTCTTTTATTTCTATCATATTATCCATATAAAGCCCGTATCCCATAAATGATGACTGAGCAGCCAGAATTTTAAATGGATAATCTGATATATTTATATCAGATAAAATATTATTAATTTTTTTGCTCTCTGGGTCATGGTTTGCAAAAATAAATATTACTTCTGGTTCATCATCAGATAAACTTACTTCAAATTGATGTCCCTGTAATCCATCTATCAAACCCAGCTTACATTTTTGCTTAAAAACCTGCTCCATATCTTCTTTAAATTCTTTCAGCTTTTCTTTATCATCTATAAATGATTTTAAATCATCTAAATGTTTTTTTATTCCTGCATTGCCACCAACAGCATTATCGCCATATTTTACTTCAATTAAAGCCAGTGAAAGAGCATTAGTATTTTTCCTTGCTGCTCCATTTGACGGCCATTTAAATGCAACCATATCAAATCTTGAACTGTTTTCAGTATCTTGATATTCTATGTCTACTATATAATAATCAGTAGCCCGTGAAATTTTGCCGCTGTTATTATTTTCTCTAAGAATTATCTGCTGAAATTCACGCTCATATTTTGGATGTTCATGAAACCATTTATCCATTGCCTGTTTATAAAATGGAATTGATTTAACAGCTTCTTCAACATCTGGATTCGGATTTAATTTTTTATTTTCATCATATCTTGTGTCAAAAGTAATATTATACTTATCATTTTTATCATTCTTATCATTAATTTTAAATAAGCTGCCGCCACGATAATATATATTTACAGCATTTCCACGAAGCTCAAGGCAAAGAGAATCATCTTCTAAAACACAGTCTAATAATGTTTTTAACTTACCAAATTTTAATTCATCACGAAATTCACCACTTATTCTACGATGTTTTTTTGTTTCCATTATTTCCCTCCAAATTGATATATAAGGTTAAGCTTTTTATATATTATATCACATTACCACGACATCAGTATGGTATGATAAAAATTGATAAAAAAATATTTTAATTAATATTACTGCTTATACTTTTATTGTACTAATTATTATATTTATAGATATATTTTTCAAGCCGTTTTTATGTGATAATAAGTTTATACTTACACATTATTTTTTATAAGTATTATAAGATTTTCAAAATCTTTAATAGAAAGAGTAAGTGTATGTATTATTAAAGAATATGAATCATCCAGTTTATTTATAATTAAATTATACGGGCTGATTGAAAGCAGTTTGTGAAAATCTACTTCATGTTTAAAGATTAAATTAATAGTATGGCTTATATTATTTGGATTCCATTCTGCAATATTTTTTAAATGTTTATTAAGTATTTTATTTATTTCATTAATTTTAGAAAGATTTGTAAAATATATTAATGAAAGTAAATATAATACTAATCAAATAGAATTTATTTATCTGATTATAGAAAATATTCACCGTAATGGTTTTATTAAAGATAGAAGTATATTATCAAAACCACAATTTTCAAATTATAGTGGAATAATGAACCTTTTCCCTAAAGATAAAGCATATGAAATTGCTGATATAATTAACAGTTTTCCCATATCAGATTAGTAAGTATAATTTTTTTCTTTTTATTTTTAATTTTATTATATCTTTTTTCAGCACATATCATTAATTATAAAAATTACTTGCATTTATTTAAGATTGATGATAATAAAAATCAGTATCAATAAGTATGGGTGAAATATAATGAATAATAAAGATAGTATTTTATACAGAATTTTATGCAATTTTGGAAATCCAAAAGGAAAGTTTGGAAAATTTATAATAAAAGTAATGAATACAGGTCATAAAAGACTGCATAAATGGGGTATTACTTTAATGGATATAAAAGAACACTGTTGTATACTAGATATTGGCTGTGGTGGAGCATCATGTATTAAAATGTTATCAGAAAGATACAAAACATGCAAAATTTATGGTATAGACCATTCAGAAGAAAGTATTAATGCTGGAAGTATCTTAAATAAAAAGCATTTAAACAAACAGGTTTATTTACTTAAGGCTGATATTATGAAAACGCCTTTTGAAGATAATTTTTTTGATATTATTATGTCTTATGAATCCATATATTTCTGGCAAGATTTAAATAAAGCATTTCAGGAGATTGACAGGATAGCAAAAAATGGCTGCAAAATATATATATTTATGGAAGTGGTAAAAAAAACTGATACCTTTTGGAGCGGCATTATTCCAAATATGAAAGAATATAGTTATGAAGAAATAATGCAGGTAATGGAAGATAATGGATTTATAAATATATCATATTTACATAAGCCTTTTGGCAGAAATGCTGTAATTTGTGAAAAAGTGAGCCTGTGAAAAAAAGTCTGTAAATTCAGTTTTCTATGATTATATTTTTACATATCCTGCTCTATGAATAACAGAATAAAGTTATTCAGTCAAGAGCAGGAATTTATTTTTCACATTTCTATATTCTATTCAGGCAGCCGTCCTTCATACATAATACTTAATTCCCCATAAACTTGAGCCCAGTTCCTAATGGTACCAGTCCATTTTTTAGTTGCTTCAAATGTTGCCAAATAAAGAGCCTTTAAAAGTGCTGTA
>NZ_CASEGO010000132.1 GCF_949287625.1 uncultured Brachyspira sp.
CAGGGTAAAGGTTTTGCTGTAGTAGCAAGCGAGGTAAGAAACTTAGCTCAGAACTCTCAAACTTCAGCTAAAGATATAACAAATCTTATTGATGTAATTTATGAAAAAATTAATAAGTCAGCAGAAAAAGCAAAAGAATCTCAGCAGATATTTGAAGATTTGGAGAAAAAATTAGAAGAGACTTCAAATATAATGCGTGATATAAGCGAAACAGCAATAGAGCAGCAGTCCGGAGTAGATCAGGTAAATATAGCAGTGTCTCAGATGGATACAGTAACACAGCAAAATGCCGCTTTAGTAGAACAGTCATCAAAAATGCCGCTTTAGTAGAACAGTCATCATCAGCAGCAGAATCATTATTAAATGAGGCTAGAGAGCTTGAAGATGCTATGAGTTTCTTTAAATTAAAATAAAATAAGTATTTAATTAATATAAAAAAATAAAACGTCTGGTAATTATTATCAGGCGTTTTTTATTTGTCATTTTTATAATTTTTAATATCAGCTTATAACAAGCACAAACTCTCGTTTTTTATTATCCTGATATTTTATGCATATATTGTTTATACTGTCTATTACAATCTCTTCATTATCTGTTGTAATGTCCAAGCATAATGCCGCTTCTCTTTCTTTTGAATATACTTTTTTTACAGCATTCAAAACTTTATTAAGTCTGTATGGAGTATCTAAAATAATAACTGGAACATTTAATTTTTTTAAATACATTAATTTTTTTTCTCTTTCTCTGTCATCACGAGGTAAAAGCCCAGCATAGTAAAACTCTTTAAAATTAAAAGGCAGACACATAATTGCTGCTGTAACACTGCTTACTCCTGCTACAGGGCGTACTTTTATATTATGAGAGTAGCAGTATTCAAGAAGAAGTCTTCCTGGGTCTTCCAAAACTGGAGTTCCGCAGTCGCTTATAAGAGTAACAGTGCGGCAGTTTATAATTTTTGTTATTATATCATCAATATCTTTAGACTTTTTAGTATGCTCGCTAAACTCTATTAATGCTTCTTTTTCTTTTTTGATATTTAGTGCTTTAAAAAGAGTTGTTGCTTCTCTAAAACTTTCAACTAATATAATATCGCTTTCTATTAATACTTCTTTTAATCTTTCTGTATTATCTTTATAATTTCCTATATCTCTTGCTGCTATATAAACTGTAAGCATAAAACTTCCTTTTAAGTGATGATTAGTTTATACTAAAAATTTTTAAGTTTGTCAATTTTTTTATTCAACTTTTTCCCGCCGCACACCACAGGCGGACTTAGTCAAAGTTGCAAAAAATGCAAGTATTGAAATTATTATTAAATTGTACTAATTATGTTTTATATGTAGAATAAATTACTAAATTCAGTTTAAAATGTAGCCTTTCGTTGCCGACACCACAGGCGGACTTCGTCAAATGCAGTTCTTTCGCCTGCCTACGGCACGCAGAGCGAGGCGTACAGCGTCACAAAAGAACTAGGGTGTTGCGTAGCACACAGAGTGGCGGGCAAAGCCCTGCAAATATTTTAAATCAAAAAAATTAATTTTTGACAAATTATATTTGTTTAGGTATATACTAAAAATTTTTAAGTTTGTTAAAATCAAATTTGGTATTATATACATTTACTGAAAGAATATTTTTGGCAGCTACATTTTTGAAGCTCTCTTACCTTTTTTATCAGTTTTAAATGCTTTTTATAATCTTTTAATTTGTAATAGCATACTGAAAGATAGCATATAGTATATATATTATCATTTTTAAGTATGTCAAGCTGTTTATCAAAATTTTCTATGGCATTTATATAATCTTTAACTGCTAAACAGCAAAGTCCCATGTAATAATATATGATATCATTATCATCAGATATTTCTTTTGCTTCTAATAGATTTTCCATAGCCTTTTTATATTTATCCATTTTATAATATGATACTCCAAGGCATAATGCTGTATGATAATCTTTTTTATTATTTTCATTGCATTGAGCAGATTTTTCTAAATATTCTATGGCTTCATCATAATTATGAAGTCTGTAATGGCATATTCCCACCCATTTAAGATTTTCAGCAGTAATACCCTCTATATTCAGAACATTAGTATAATATTTGAATGCCTTTTTATATTCGCATAGGCTGTAATATGATGAAGCAAGCCATCTGTGTATATTATGATTATAAGGAGATAATTCTAAAGAGAAAGTTAAATATTTAATAGCTTTTTTATACTCATTTATATTATTATATGAAGCTCCAAGATAGAAGAAATAATAATAATGGATACTATTTTTATTTTCTAAAGCTGTATTTAATGCTTTTTCAAAATACTTGATAGCCTCTCTATATTCAGCTAGCATATAAAGTGAAAATCCAGCTCTGAAATAGTATTTTGAATCTTTTTCTATTTCTATGAGTTTTTCATATATATCAAACAGATTTTGATAGTCTTTATTTTTATATAATTCTTCAGCCTTTTTTATATAAAATTCTTTATCCATAATATTCTTGCATGTGTATATTATAAATAAACTTAAATATTTATAATAAGTCAAATATAATAATAAAAAAATCAGAATAAATTTTACTTATTATCTATTAAAATTAAGACTTATATTTCCGAATATATAGTAAGAAATATAAAAAATAGAAGAACAATATGGCTATAATAGAATTTAATATACCAACAAAAATTACATTCGGAATTGATTCTCTTGATTGTTTGCCGGATACTATCAAAAAGTACGGCGGAAGAACTGTATTGGTGACAGACGGGGCTTCTTTCAATCAAACAGGATTAATAGATCAAATAGTTAATAAACTTAATGAAAAATTTATTAATGTAATGGTTTATTCTGATGTAAACTCTACAAGTACAAGCGATGCTGCTGATATAATTGCCAATTTGGTAAGATACAGCAAAGCAGAATCAATAGTTGCTGTAGGGGGCTTTAAAATACAAAATACGGCAAAAGGAGCTGCTGTTGTAGTAACTAACAGCGGAGAGGCTTCAGACTATATAAATGGTCAGCCAGTATATCATAAGCCTTTGCCTATTATAGCTGTACCTACAATCTTGGGTTCTTTGTCTGAAATAGCTACTGGAATGTGTCTTTATGATAAATACGATGAAGTAAATAAACAGAACAATGAAGATAGTGTATTTTCTTCAAACTGTATTATAGATCCTGCTCTATATACTACAGTTCCAGTAAAATATGCTGTAAGCAGTGCATTATCAGTATTTGCTTTGTCTTTTGATATATATATGAGTAATACTCTTACAAGTATTACAGAACCTTTAATAATTCATGCTATGAAAATAAGTATGCAGGGACTTAAAAAACTTATTTCTGACAGCAACAATATAGATAATATAACAACTTTAGCTGCAGCAAATATGTTATGTGCAGCTTCAGCATGTCATAGCAGTTTGGGAGCTATAAGGGCATTATCTATTGCTATCAACAGTGTTTATGCCGTTAATAAATCTATGGTATGCTCTATACTTCTTCCTCATATAATGGAGTATTATATTACAGTTGCACCTGATAAATATGTTGTTCTTACTAATGTTATAGATGGTATAGACCCAGAAATGACTCCTTTTGAAATTGCAAATCAGGCATCTCAGCATATAAAGAAATTTCTTCTTAATATTAATTTGCCTACTAGATTAAATGAAATTAATATAGACAGAAGTAAATTTGATAAAGTAGCAGAATTAGCATTGCAGTATAAGGGTATGGATCAGCTTCCTCGTGCAATGAACTTTGATTCTATTATGACTATATTAGAGCAGGCATATTAATCTTCGCTTTTAGGAGCGTATTTGTACGGTTTCTTATGTAATGCGTCTATTAGTTTTTTATTCGGCTTATAATTAGTTATAGGCGGAAGAGGTTTATATTCTAAAAGACTGCAGTTATAGCTTTCAGCATATTTATTGTATGCCAAACATAAAAGATATTCCAAGTTTATAGTATCAAGCAGATTATAATGTATAAGTGAGTCAATAGCGGTTTCATCTTTAGTATCCTGATAATAATTCCATAATAAAACAGCTGTATATCCAGTAACTCCTTCCATATCATCACCGCGTGAAAGTCCTACATCCTGCTCTATTTTTTTTAATCCCCCTGTATATCCAAGCTCTTTAAGTACAAAGCGTAAATCTATCTGAGCACATTTTATCGTTGTAGCAAAGTATCTCTCAAGAAAAGGTATATCAAAGCATGAACCATTAAATGTTACTACTATAGAATAATTTTTTATATAATCAAGAAATTCATTTTCATTTCTGCCATGAACAAAGACTCTCATTTCCTTGCCGTTATAACAGCCTATAACTGTAATATCTGCCTTAGAAGGTTTTATTCCAGTAGTTTCTATATCCAAAAAAACAGTTTTATCCATAAGAAGGGGGTAAAGCCTGTATATTATAGGTGTAGGCAATCTCTTTAAGAAATAATGATAATTTTTATTTTTATAATTATAAATACTTCTAGGAAGTTCATCTTTTAGGGCTTCTCTGATGCTTTTAGGCATAGCATAATAATCTATATTTTTTAATGTATCCTCCCAATCAACAGCACCTTCTTCCCATAGGAGGCTCTCTTTTTTAGGACCGATTCCCTCTATATGCTGAAATGTTCTCTTCAATAAATCCACATAATTACCTTTATTATTTTATTATTTATAACTATTTCCTTTTCCATTTTACACCCTGAGGCGTATCCATTATCTCTATACCAATAGATAATAATTGATTTCTTATTTCATCTGCTTTTTGATAATTTTTCTCTTTTTTAGCTAATGTACGTTCTTCTATAAGTTTATTAATCTCTTCATCATCTTTGTTTTCTTCTTCATCATTTATCTTAAAGCAGTTTATTATATTATTTACTCTTTCTATAAATTTAATCATTTTATCTCTTGTTTCATTATTGATAGAATCAAAAGATGTATTTGCATTTTTTATAAGTGTAAATAATACTCCTAATGCCTCTGAAATATTTAAATCATTATAAACAGAATCAGAAAACTTATCATTAGCTTCATCTATTTCTTTTGATAATTTATCATTAATTTCATTAGCATCAGTTTTGTTTATATCTTTTAATCTGAATATAAAGTCATTCACTCTGTCAATAGCACTTTGAGACTGTTTAATGCCTTCTATAGTGAAATTTAATTGTTTTCTGTAATGTGAGTTTATAAGCGAATATCTTATAGCCTCTTTAGAAAGTCCTTTATCAAGCAAATCTCTTAAAGTATAAAAATTGCCTTTAGATTTTGACATCTTCTCTCCGTCAACTATTAAATGCTCGCAGTGAAGCCAATAATTAACAAACTTTTCATTGAATGCTGCTTCATTCTGAGCTATTTCATTTTCATGATGAGGGAATTTATTATCAACTCCTCCAGTATGTATATCAAAATGCTTACCCAAATACTTACAGCTCATAGCAGAGCATTCTATATGCCAGCCAGGTCTTCCTTTTCCGAATGGAGAATCCCAATAAACATCTCCGTCTTCTTCAGTATATGCTTTCCAAAGTACAAAATCGCTTGCATTTTCTTTATCGTATTCATCATTAAGTACGCGTCCTGAAGCTCCTTCAAGAAGTTCCTGCTTATCTAAATTGGCAAGCTCTCCGTATTCTGGAAATGTACTTATTTTAAAATATACTGAACCGTCTGCCTCATAAGTATGTCCGTTTTTTTTGAGAAGTTCTATAATATCAATCATCTCTTTTATATGGTCAGTAGCAGCAGGGTTAACAGAAGCCTTTTTTATTCCCAATGTTTTTATATCTTCAAAGAATGCCTCTTTGTATTTTTTAGTATATTCATTTAAAGAAATATGATTTTCTTTAGAGTTTTTTATAGTTTTATCATCAACATCAGTCAGATTCATAACAAGTTTAACATTGTATCCGTAATCTTCTAATACTCTTCTAAGCAAGTCGCTGAATACATAAGCTCTGAAATTACCTATATGAGCATAGTTATATACAGTAGGTCCGCATGAGTACATTCCTACTTCACCCTCTTTAATAGGTTTGAATACTTCTTTTTCTCTGGTTAATGAATTATATAATACTATCTCTTTCATAAAAAAAATTTTCCTTAAAATATTATAAACATTTTACTTAAAAGACTTTATTTGTCAAGGTGCTGTTATGTATTTTTTATAAAAGATAAATCAAAACAAAAATCCCCCTTAAAATATTTTTTAAGAGGGATAATGATGTTTTATTTATTATAATAATTAATAAATAAAATAATTTTCTAAATATAATACTTAATAATAAAAAAATTATATATTTTTATTCTTTCTTATTACTATAGTAGCCTGCTCTTTATATTTAGATATTAGGCTTTTGAGATCTTTTTTCTCTTCTTTTTTTTCCATTATTTAATTCCTCCTTGAATAATGAATAATGTTTATTTTAGAAGCTGCCGTCTCTCCATACTTTAAAGTCTGGATAGTCTAATTTTTGAGAATTATCTTCATACCATTTGCAAACGGCGGCTGACATATTGATTACATAAAAATTAAACTCTGTTTTCCAGCCGTCATTTTTAAAGTCGGCAAAAGAAGGTATAAACTTATTGTTAATAGTTTCATAAATATTTTTCTGAGCTGATTCTGTAGGGATATTATTATCTTTTATTGCTATTCTTAATATTAAGTGAATAGACATACAAGAAAGTGTTGAAGTAAGCCTGCTGTATTCATCAAACATTTGATCTTTTGATGAGTTTTCTGTGATAGTATCCATCCACATTTTTATAATATTTCCTAAAGCCTCTAATTGTTCTGGGGAGGCATTTTTATTCATAATGATAGCAGCATAATTTTCTGCAAGCTGCATAAAAGTCATAGTTGAGTTTTCATCTGAAATAGATATATCGGCTATATCTTCTATCTGCATTGAGTTTATCATAGACATAATTGAACTATCTTCGGCATTTGCTTTGATATTTATTGATATAAAAATCATAAAAACAAATAATAAATATACAAAACTTTTTTTCATAAAATATATTTCCATTTATAATTTTGTTTTATTTATTATCGTCATCAATTAATTTGTCAATACACTTATTTTTGATAAAGATTAAATTGGCTGATTTTATATAAAATATATTTGTTTTAATGCATTATTTGTTTAAGAGCCATAGATATTGCACAGTTTTAGTTTAAAAAAAGGAGGTATTCCTTATAATTTAAATTATCACAACAAACAAAAAGGAATACCT
>NZ_CASEGO010000133.1 GCF_949287625.1 uncultured Brachyspira sp.
CGCACGGTATTGTTTATTCTTATCAAATGTCAACGATACGTGCGGCTGATTACCTATTATTATAAAAAATAAATTATTTATTTTACATTTAAAACTTATTTTATTTATTAACAACCAATAATATTTTATGCTATTTATAACTTATAATTAGATTTATCAATAACTCAGAATTGACAAGTCATATTTGTTTAGGTATATACTGAAAATTTTTAAGTTTGTAATTTTTTTTGACTAATTATTGAAATTATAAATATTATTTTAAATTATTGTATAATAATACCAATACATATAATTACAAAATTGAAAAAACAATATTGATAAATACTTTTGCAATAAATATAACAAAAAAGGGAAGCTATAAAGCCTCCCCTAAAATTATAATGAACTTTTTATTATCTGTTTCTATAATATGATTTATTATATCCGCCTCTGTCATTATATCTTTTGTTATTGTTGTATCCGCCTTTTCTTTTTGAATAAACTTTTACACTTCTGTATGGCGGTTCTCCATCACTTTTTGTTTCAACATCATTATCATTTTGAAGTTCCAAATGTATAATTCTTCTTTCATAAGGCGACATAGGATCCAAAGCAACCACTCTTCTAGTTTTTTTAGCCTGCTGAGCAGCCTGACGTGCTATATGTTTTAATGTTTCTTCGCGTCTTTCTCTATAGCCGTCAACATCTAATATAATATGTCTTTCAGTATCATCATTAAATTTTTTGGAAGCTATCAATGAAATAACAAACTGTAAAGCCTCTAATGTAGCCCCTTTTTTACCTATTAAAACTCCTGAATCATCTGTTGAAATGTTAATATAAATTCTTTTTTCGCTTTCTTCTTTAGCGGTAACTTCAGCTTCAACTCCCATATACTTTAATATATTAGATACTATAGATTGAAACTCGCCTAAATTAGTAGAAATTTCTTCATAATAAACACGTATAATAGTTGGTGATTCTTCTCCAAAACCTAATAAAGAACGCTTGCCTTTATCTACTACCTCTATTCTCACCTGATCTTCTGTAAGATTAAGCTCTTCTAGTGCCTTGCTAACGGCTTCCTTTTCTGATTTACCACTAAACTCTTTTACTAACATAGTATCTCCTCCTTTCTATATGATAAGTAATATTTGTTATTACTCCTAATTTGATAAATAATTATTACTTCTTTTTCCTTTTTTTCTTTTTTGCACTTATTTTTGTTTCCTCTTCTTCTACAATATTATTTGATGATTTATCTAATTTTGATGTTATAAACTGCTGAGCTACGCCGAATACGTTTTGTGCTGTCCAATATAAAGCAAGTCCGCTTGCAAAGTTATAGAACATAAGAAGCATCATAAGCGGGAAAATAGTAGTCATCATCTTCATTTGAGCTGCTGCTGAAGAAGAGCCGCCTGCTGAAGAAGAAGGCTGTAATTTCATACTTAAATAACTTGTAATTGCCATCAATATAGGGAATAAATTAAAGTTAAATCCGCCTAATATAGGCAAACTTGCTGGAAACACAAATAATTTATCTGGCGATGAAAGGTCAGTTATCCATAAAAAAGGTGTATTTCTAAGCTCTACCATAGACTGCATGAGATAGAAAAATGCTATCAAAAGAGGAAACGGAAGAAGCATAGGAAGACAGCCGCCCAACGGATTAATCTTCTCTTTTTTATATATCGCCATTATTTCGGCATTTAATTTTTCCGGATTATCTTTATACTGCTCTCTTATACGCTCTATTTTAGGATTTACTAGCTGCATTCTTTTCATAGATTTATAAGAAGCATTATTCAATGGGAAAGTAATTATCTTAAATAATAGTGTAAATAAAAGTATAGCCCAAGCATAATTTTTAGTCACATTATATAAACCATTAAGCATAATATCCAATATATAAGTTAAAGGTCTTAAATTAATACCCAAGAAAGATTCCTGAAATATTGATTCATAAGATTCTTCTACATAATATTTAGAAAATAATCTTCTAACTTTAGGTCCCATAAATACTGAATATGTATCAGTTATAGAAGAACCGCTTTTAATATTATGTTTAGAAACTAAATTTGCTAAATGAAAATCATTTCTATATTCATTAGTTGAAGGTTTTGAAAAAGTCATAGTTTCAAAAACTGTATTATCAGGCTGAGCTGATGAAGAAATTATAGCAAAATATCTGTTATTTAAAGCTACCCATTTATCCTGACCTTCATATACATTATATCTCATATGATTAGTTTTTATTCCTCTTGAAGAAGAACCGAATAATCTTGAAAATATATTATCTTTTACTATATCACCTGTTAATAATATTTTTGATTTACCGCTTCCCTTTATTAAATATTGTGCTCTTGTAGCATCTTCTCTTACAGAATTTTTATCTGTTCTGTAAGGTCCTATTCCAGTAGCCAAAAAATAAGAATAGAAAAGAGATAAATCTTTTTCTCCGATATTTTCTATCGTTACAGAGTTTTTTAACTGATAAGGATCTTCTCCAAAACTGAAAGTCTTTGTAATTTTTACTGGTACATTATCTATAAGAGCTAATGCACTATAGCTTACCAAATCATTATTTTCATTTGAAATTAATTGATAATTTAAATTTTCAGGCATTGCAATGGAATTAGAAAGATTCTGAAAAGTTACAGTAAAAGGATAAATACCTTCATAAACCTGCTCTACCATATCAATAATTTCATTAGTAGCATCTCTGCCCAAATCCTGAGGATAATAATTTTTTAATTTATAAGAAAATAAAGAGCCGTTTTTAAAAGAGGCTATAACATATTCATTTTCTAATATTTTTTCATTATTTAAAGGTAAAGCATTGGTATCTTCTATTTTTGCAAAATTCTGCATTTGTGCAGTATCTAATAAATAATTAGCCGTATTATTATTTTCTATATTGTTGGAAACAGCCGCTGAGTTAGTACTAGTATTCGAACTATAAACAGGTTTCATCACTTTAGACTGATAGAACATATATATGAATAATATTATAGCTGTAAGTGCAAATGCTATAACCATTCTTTTATTATTGCTCATAAAATATTAAAGCTCCTTAAATCAATTATATACAACAAATGAGAATTTATTTAAGCAATTAAAAAGGAAGATGGTCTTTGCAAAAAAGATTATGGTACAGGATCATATATTTTTTTTGCTAGAGGATTACATCTCAGTACTCTGGCAATTGCGAGGAAACTGCCTTTTATAGCCCCATATTTAATAACAGCCTGTTTAGCATACTCTGAGCATGAAGGTATATATCTGCATGAAGGTCTCAGATAAGGGGAGACAGCCTTTTGATAGAAAAAAATTAAAAGTAAAAGAATATGTTTCATAATTTATAAAACCTTCTGAAATAACTTTATCAAATCTCTTTTGCAATCGTTAAAAGAAAGGGAATAATAGCTATCAAATTTATTAATAATAATAAAATAATCATAGCCGACAGGGATTTTATCTTTTTGGCTTCTAAATATCTCTCTCACTATTCTTTTTACCCTATTTCTGCCCACGGAATTAGTTTTATTTTTTTTGATAGCCACAGCAAATCTGCAATATAAGCGATTATTCTTTAATAAAAGAACAGTATAGCTGGAATTACTTATTCTTTTCACACTACTATTCTTATTAAAGAATGCAGATATATCATTTCTATGTTTTAACCGCTCTTTACTATATAATTTCAACTAATATTCCCTATCACAGTTTTCCATAAGTACTGTTTTTAATAATTGCTTATAAAAGCATTATTCATCTGCAGCAGTTAAGCGATATCTGCCTTTTCTTCTTCTGCGTTTTAATACATCGCGTCCATGTTTTGTTGCCATACGTTTAAAAAAGCCAAATTTTCTAGCACGACGCAGTTTACTTGGCTGATAAGTTCGTTTCATTTATTTTTCTCCTTAAAAAGATTATATTTCTTAATTAGATTTTATCAAAAAAAATTATACAAATGTACTGAAGTATTCTACTATATAAAAAACATTTTGTCAAGTACATAATATATAATCAAAAAAACAACAAAATCATAATTTTACATAAAAATTAAAATTTGATATAATATTGTTATAATGATATAATGATAGAATGAAAAAGTATATTCTTGAAAATAAACTAGAAGATATTACTCCGTTAATAGAAGAAATATGTTTAGAGGTGAAAAAATATATAGGAAATAATGAGTTAGATCTGTTTGCATCGGCTTTATATGAAGTAATTATGAATGCTATAGAACATGGGAATTTAAATGTACTTTATGAAACTAAAAAAGAATGGCTTAAAAAAAATATTTACAATAAAAAATTAAAAGAACTTTTGAAAACAGATAAAGCAAAAAATACACATGTTGAAATACTATTAAAAATTGAAGATGATAAGATTAATATCAATGTCAAAGATCAGGGACTTGGATTTAAGCCTAAACAAGAAGCAAAGAAAATTAATAATGATGGGTTTGCCCGTGAAAGCGGAAGAGGAATGATGATGATTAAATCGTATTTCGATGAAGTAAAATTCAATAAAAAAGGCAACTCCATTACTCTAATAAAATTTATTCAAAAAGAACAATAAAAAAAGAATTTTAATAAAAAAGAGTTTCTGCTTATGGATAATAATAAAAAAAAAGTTAAAAAAGTTAAAGATACAAAATTCTTTAAAAAATCTCCTCCAATTCAATTAGATACAGGATTCGTTAATTTAGAGAGATTTATTGCTATTAACGAATATAATGACGGATCTTTTTCCAGAGAATATAACTGTGATATAATAAACAGAAAAGGAAGAGATGCTGTTATTATAGTACCATACTCCTATATAGATAATCAAATACATGTACTTATGATAAATACCTTCAGACCTGTAGTATATTACAGAGAAAAGGTTATGACTGGTAAAAAAACTGAAGATATTGATGAGCATATAATGAACTTTTTTGAGTTTCCTGCTGGAATGCTTGAAGAAGATGAAATGAATGATAAAAATCCTAATCAGGGAATAAAAAAATGTGCACAAAGAGAGCTTGAAGAAGAAACAGGATATTCCGTACCGTTAAAAAGCATAAATGTATTAGGTCATAGATATTATAGTTCTTCTGGTATTATTACTGAAAGAATAAATATTGCTACCTGCGATATTACAGGACTTACACCTAAAAAAGAAATAAAAACTGACGGCTCTGTTATGGAAGAGAGTATAGAAACTTTTTTTGTTCCTTTTGATAAAGCTATGAGATGGTGCAAAGATGGAATTATAAAAAATGCAGGCACAGAAATAGGACTTCATAGACTTTATTTTTCAATAATGTATGAACATCAGAAAAATCATAATCTGATACTTCAAAAAAGGCTTCATACTCTTCTTAATGAAATTAGTTCGCTCAAAAAAAGTGCTGAACACTACAACAGACTTATAAGAGAGTTTAAAGCTACTGTTTCTCATGAATTAAGACACCCTTTTACTGAAATTATGGGATATATTAATTTACTTAAAAAAAATAATATTCCTGAAGAAAAAAGAGAAGAGTTTTTTAATATAGTTTCAAGAAGCATTAAAAAACTTTATGATACTAATAATAACCTTATACAAATAGCTTTAAAAGATGATGAGGCTTCCAAATATGTATCTGAGTTTGATGTAGAAGAAGAGCTTAACATCATAATAGACGGATACAAATTTATTTATCCTAAAGATATAAAAATAGAAATGAATATAGAAAAAAACTGCCGTATATTAATAGGATACCATGAAAGATTCAGACTTATTATGGAAGGAATTATATCAAATGCTTTCAAATTCACAAAATCTGGAACTATATCTATAAATATAAGAACATTAGATACTATAGAAAAAAAAGAGCTTGATTTTTCTCCAGACTTATTTAACTATCACACTATGAAAAATATAATACCTAATGAAATAGAAATAACTGTTAAAGATACTGGGAAGGGAATTAAGCCCAGTAAATTAAAAAAGATATTTATACCTTTTTATCAAGCTGATTCTAGATTTGAAAGAGAATACGGCGGAATGGGAATAGGATTATCTGTTGTAAAAGATTTGCTTGACACTATGCAGGGTACTATTACTATAGACAGTTCAGAAGGTGCTGGAACTATAGTAAAATTAAGAATGCCTTTTGGTATACCAAGCAAAAATTAATATAATCTCAAAATAAGTAAATATATAAAAAACAACAAAATAGATATTAAAATTTTACTCTTATAATTTTTACTAAATATTGGTAATTATACTATATGAACCATATACAACTTCTGGATTTTCAGTATCTGTCAGACTAAAACATCTATGAGATTTTTATGTGTCATTAAAATCCATATTGAAGTTTATAAAGTTAATACTTATAACTTCACTTATTATATCATAAGGCTCTTTTCTTATGCTTCATTTACTCTTAAATATATATTTATGATGGCTTTCACATCAAGTACGGATTCTTTTAAGTTAATACTTACTGGTAAGTTGTGAGGATTCATTATTTGAATATTATGAACAGTTTCAAAGCCTAAATCTTCAAGAACAGCATTTACTATATTCTCTAGTATATACCTAAACAATTACAATTTGTCAAATTTTAATTATTTATAATATAATATATTTTTATTAATCAACAAAATATGTTTTAGATGTATAGTAAATTACTTATTTGGTATAATAATAGGTAATCAGCCGCACGTATCGTTGACATTTGATAAGAATAAACAATACCGTGCGTCCCGAACGAAGATGAGGGAGAGCTCGCGGTTGACAAACTTAAAAATTTTTAGTATAT